>JAJEFL010000122.1:0-34179 GCA_022820435.1 Rhodothermales bacterium | reverse complement strand
AATCCTCTTTGGCTTTTGCCAGCGCCGCATTCCAGAGATACCGGTTGACACCCGCCAGTTCATTCAGGAACCGGCAGGTCTTTTTGTCGCCTCGCAGACGAAAGCGGATCGTCACATGCTGCCGTGTCCTTGAACCAGCGGAGGACTTTGTCTTACAATCGTTAACGGGCATAGCATCAAGCGGATGATGTTGTGTAGACAATCAGGGAGGCATTATCTTTCCCGATTGTATCCGTTTTATCCACCTGAATGGGAAAGGTTCCCCTCATTGTTACTTATGGATATAATTCCCTTTTCAATCTTCTTCGCTATGGGGAAATACATAAAAACAGCCACGGCTAAAACTCCCGCAACCACTCCCCCCCATACCAGATCCATCCCGGTCTAAGCCCCGTCAAATGCCCGCCAGTAGTTATAAAAACCGATTAGAGAATATACCACCGGAATCGAAAGTCTCCCGACAAGTTCCTTTACGCTACTCATCTTCCTGAATTGGTCGGTCCATAGGTGATATTACGATCTGCCCTCGGTATCACAAGATGTGTCGAATTCGTACTCGTTCATTTTCGCCTGGACATATTGGGCAGCCCTCCGCGCTCCTGCATCTATCCGTACAACGGAGCACAGGTCAAAAATCGGTGTCCGGCTCAATCAGATCCAGTTCATGAATCCAGATATTCCGGTAGCGCACATCATGTCCCTCCGCCTGTAATTTCAGTCCGCCGGGCACATCGGTGATGCCACGCCCCTCATCATTGCCGCCGTCAATCCCCGAATTGGGGCCTCCCCATACCTGCTGAATGGGCACATTCTCGTGCACCTTGACCCCATTAAAATAAAGGGTCACCATGGCCGGCTCCGTCCGCTCGCCATCGGAAAAACGGGCTGCACGGAAGACCACATCGTAGGCGTTCCACTGCCCGGTCCCGTTGTAAGGCCAGTAGGCCGATGCCTTTTCATTAATGACCGCCGCCATGCCGTGCTTCGTGGAATCGCCATCAAGTACCTGAATCTCATAACGGTTCTGGAGATAAACCCCGCTGTTCCCGCCGGTTTCCGTAATCAGGAACTCCACATGCAGCCGGAAGTCACGGAATTTCTGTTTGGTTACAATATCCGCCGCACCATAGAGTCCGCCCGCCGCGGACGAATCCCTGCTGCTGACCACCGTTCCCTCATCCACCGGGTCCGTAACAATTTCCCATTTTATGGGCAATTCGGCTGCAAGCCGGGGGCCCTCCCAGTAGATCCAGTTCCCGTCCAGTGCCTCCCGGGTTCCATCAAACAGGACCATTGCCCCCTCAGGCGCAGCGGTGCCGACCCCGGTCTGGGCATATACCGGATGAATCATCACGATCAGAAGCAGAAAAGAAAAAATCTTTTGCATGAATTTATTGGTTTGAAGAACTTCCAAGTTAAGCAATTCTTTTCTTTCTGTCAATATGAACCGGATGCGGGACGAACAGTAGGATACACAAAATCCAATCTGATCATGGAGCAGGCAACCTTTGGAGCAGGCTGTTTCTGGGGAGTTGAACTGGTTTTCCGGCAGACAGCCGGGGTAATTGACACCGCAGTGGGATATTCCGGCGGGGTGACTGAAAACCCCACCTACCGTGAGGTCTGTTCAAAACGTACAGGACATGCGGAGGTGGTGTGCCTCACCTTTGACCCGGCTCTGATCACCTACACGCAACTCCTGGAAATTTTCTGGAGCAATCACAATCCCACCACACTGAATCAGCAGGGCCCCGATATCGGCCCCCAGTACCGCTCCGTGATCTTTTATCACTCTGATACACAGAAAACCGAAGCGGAACGATCCCTGCGGCAGCAACAAACGCGGCTCCCCCGTCCGATTGTAACAGAGATCGTCCCTGCAGGCACCTTTTACCGGGCAGAGGAATACCACCAGCAATATCTGGAAAAGCGCGGGATGACCCACTGTCACCTGTAGCACTACAGCGTGTAACCGGTCACAAACGCCTCGGCAGCATAAAATTCCGGCAGCCCGAGGCGGTTCAGGGCCTCCGCCGTTCCCGTATTGCGGTCACGCGCCCTCTGCCAGAATTCACGGTCATCATGCGCCCCCGGGAACATTGCCCGGTCCTTCTGGCTCTCATGCTTGAAGATCGCCTCAATCTTGCGCGCCATCTCCGCTCTTGAGATCGGCGTGAATACGTCCGCCTGATGGATTTCCCATTCCTGCCATGCACCGCGGTACAGCCACACCATGGGGCCCTGCACTCCCCGCTCCCGGTTATAGCGCTCCAGAGCCATCTGAATCGCAACATAACAGACCCGATGGGTGCCATGCGGGTCTGACAGATCCCCCGCCACAAAAATATGGTCCGGCTCCTGCTCGTTCATCAGATCCAGGATAATCTGGGCATCCTCTTCCCCAACCGGTTTTTTCTTGATCCGCCCGGTCTGGTAGAACGGCAGATCAATAAACCGTGCATTCGAGCGGGTAAGGCCCATCACCTCAATCCCCGCAATGGCCTCCGCATAGCGGATCGCCGACTTTATATTCTGTACCGACGGCAGATCAATCTCACCGGCAGATTTATTTTCCAGAAACCTCAGCAACTCTTCCCTGCACACCCGAAAACCCTCTGCTGCTTCTCCCGTAATGCCAAGTTCTTCCAGACACATCTCCACAAACCCCAGATAACGGGATACATCGGCATCAAAAACGGCCACCGATCCATTGGTCATGTAGGCGACAATGACCTCATTCCGGTTACGGGCCAGTTTGTCCAGCATCCCCCCCATCGAAATCACATCATCATCCGGGTGCGGACTGAAGAGAATCACACGTTTTCGCTCCGGGAGCTGATTCTGGTAGTGGATCCTGCGGCGAAGATCTTCAAATACACGTACACAGATCTCATCAATCTCCGGGTAGGCATACACCAGGCTGTGGAGACGGTTATTGTGAAAATCTGCCTCCTCCAACTGAAGGATCGCCTTCCCGACCCGCTCGGATAACCAAATGATTGCACGCTTGGCCATGTCCAGAGTCCATTCCACATCGGAAACCAGCCAGGGAGTCTGCTCCCGGGTCAGCCGGCCGGCAGCTGCACGATCCAGATAGACGGCACTCTTCGGATGCTCCCGCAGATAGGAGGCCGTCACTTCTTCATTGATCGGATCTTCAACGGCCCGCCGGATGATGCCTGCCTTCCCCTCCCCGGTTGCCATCAGGAGGATCTCACGGGAGTCCAGAATCGTCCCCACCCCCACTGTTAACCCCTGTCGGGGTACATGATCATCCCCGAAGAAATGACTGGCGGCATCCTTTCGGGTAATGGAATCCAGGATCACCTTCCGGGTCCGGTCACTGCGTGAACTTCCAGGCTCATTAAAGGCAATATGCCCGCTTCGCCCAATCCGCAGCAGCACAAGATCCAGCCCTCCTGCATTCCGGATGGCTTCCTCATAGGAGCGGCACCAGTCATCCACCTCGTCCTCCGCCAGATTACCCGGCAATCCATGTGCCTGCTCCCTGGGGACATTGATGTGATTCAGAAGATTTTCCCGAAGAAAGCGATAATAGCTTTGTATTCGACCGGGGGCAATCGGATAGTACTCGGCTAGATCAAACGTGATGACACTGGAAAAATCCAGACCGTCCTCCTGATGCATCCGAATCAATTCCTTGTATACATCCAGCGGCGTGGATCCGGTAGGAAGTCCAAGAACTGTGTTCTGTCCCTGAGCCGTACGCTCTTTGATGAGCACCCCGATATGGTGCGCAATCTCTAGCGCCAAAGACGCTGCATCCTCGAAAATGTGTACCGGCAGATGCTCACGATAAGAATCCATCAAGGTCAATATGGAAGATTAAGGAGTTATAACTTCAGTCCATAACCGTTTTACCCTAACATAACCGCCCTGCTCCAAAAATTGCCAAACTTTGTACCAGAACGGCGATTCTTCACAAAAAACACACAATATCTCTGAAAAACTTGGAATTCTGGCGATTGTTCCGTATCTTTCCGTTGATATACCCATGCCGGATTTTATATTGCATCATCTGGACTAAATTCCGGGTTTCGATTTGGGAGATTGAAGATTTTTGTAATCAGGCATGTGAATAGAAATTTGAGAAGATAAACCTACCTCGGTGGTTATGGATCAACTAACCAATATATTGTTCGTCACAGGAGAAATTGCCCCGTTTGCAAATGAAAGTGACATCGGAACGCTAACCCGCTGTATCCCCAAGGGGCTGACGGAGGAGGGTTCTTTCGAAACCAGAATTATGATGCCGCGCTACGGGACCATCAATGAACGCAAAAATCGACTGCATCAGGTTATCCGCCTCTGCGGCACCAAGGTGCGCATGGGGAGCAAAACCGAAACGCTCGCCGTCAAGGTCGCCGCGATTCCTGGGACCCGGTGTCAGGTCTACTTCATGGACAGCACACGTTTTTTCAAACGAAAAGGTTTACATCAGGACAAGTCAGGAAACCCATTCGAAGATAATTCCGCACGTGCACTCTTCTTTGCCCGCTCCACGCTGGAGACCGTGCGAAAATTGCAGTGGAGTCCGGATGTTGTCCATGCATTTGGCTGGATCAGCGGCTTTCTGCCCTTTCTTCTGGCGACCGAATACAAGAACACTGATGTGTTCAGATCCGTCAAAAACGTGGTCTTTACGCCAGACCGTATTGACGCAGACGCAATCATCTCCCCGGATCTCATCAAAAACATGAAGCTCCATCTCAATGGAGATATTTCCGGCATGAATCTGTCTGATCTGGGGATAAAATTCTCGGATGTCATTGCCTACCCCCCCTCGCTCACGCCAAGTTCGGATCACTCAGTCCAGTTCAGCATCGATACACAGGAGATGATCCTGCAAGCCACGGATCTGTATCAGATGGTAGGCAGTGCGGAGCCCGTCTGAACGGGAACATCTTCCCGGCGCTGCGGGTATCCCCCCCGCTGTGGGTCGAGTCTGACATACCAATCCAGTCGGCTCTCTCGTTCTAGGGCTGCTCTCCAGCCCATCTCAATCATTTTATGCGTTCAATTTTTATTTTCTTTCTGCTTATCCCGCTGATGGTGGCCTCCTGCTCGGACCCTGTCTCCGACGTTGGACTCAACCTCCTGGGGAGCGAAGCAAACCCGCAGGCGGCAACAGCACCGGTCACCTCCTTCTCGGCATCTACGCTGGTTGATGTGACCGGATCTGCACCACGTGTGCTTGTAGGTGCTGTGGATGATCCGCTCACCGGACAGATTTCGGCCCACGGATACCTTGATTTCGATGGGGACTTTTCCGGGGCACCCTCGGATGAGATCACCGGTGCGCAGTTAAAACTTTTCCGTAACTATAACTTTGGAGATACGCTGACGGCGGTTGAGTTTGAACTGCATCAAATTCTTGAAGACTGGGATCATGCCGGACGCAGAGCCGATACGGGGCTGAAGGTGGGACCTGCGATCCTGTCCATGACCACCAAAAACATCCTGACCACCATAGACCTGCCGGACACATGGATTGATGAAAATGCGAATACCCTTCGCAGTGCTGACTTTGAAACGGAATTCCACGGGTTTGCACTGATGGAACGCGGCAGTGAGCAGGTGATTGGCTTCTCCTCCGCCACGACGGTCATGGAAGTCACTTCATCTAGTGGACTGACAACCTATAACGTAAGCAGCACCCACACCCGGATTGCACGTACACGCCCCTCTGACACACCAAGCGGCTTTGTGCTGTTTCAGGATGGCGCAGGTCCTTCCATTGAATTTAACTTTGCGTTTGATGACTTTGCAAATCAGCCCATCCATGGTATAGAACTGGTTTTCAGTGTGGATACCGTTGCCACGAAGTCTGCACCGGTGAACTTCGTGCGCCCGCTCGCACGGACGCTGCAACTGATTGCCATCCCGGTGAATGATGCCGATCCTGCAGCTCTGGTTGGACAGGCCACACTTGAAAATGGTCAGTATCGTTTCCTGGAGCGTGATGTGAGTGTCTTTTTTCAGCGTGTATTTTTTGGGGCGCAGGAGTATAGCCGTTTAGAATTACGTGCACCGATTGTGAATCATTCCCTGAACGCTGCCCTGTTTTACGACGCAGATGCCCAGGGTTTGTCCCCTCAGGCAACCATCATTTTATCTCCATGAGAAGACATCTTCCACTTTTCGTGTTTGCGGCACTGACCCTTGTCCGCATCTCTTATGGTCAGGGACGTGATGACGGCTCATTCTACTCTAGATATGGCATCGGGGAATTGAGTGCATTTGCATCCAGCCAGGCACAGGCACTCGGGGGCGCAGGCGCTGGACTCTTTTCGTACGACTACATGAATTTCAGCAACCCTGCCGCATGGAGTCGCCAGACCCTGGTCCGCATTGCAGTGGGGGCCCAATTTGATCAACTGCGTGCGGAGGATGCGTCCGGGCGAAGTGAACAATTCACACGCGGCGCCCTCAATGCCCTGCAGATTGGCGTTCCCCTGATCGCTGGAAAGCTGGGACTTGGACTGTCCTACGAACCCTACAGCCGAGTGAATTACGAAGTGTCCACCAGCGGCACTCTGGAGCAGGAATCCAATACAGATCTGTTATACCAGTTAAACCATGAAGGATCAGGGGGGCTGCATCTCGCACGCATCGGCATGGGATTTCGGCTCCTCCCTCAGATCTCCATCGGCGCCTCCACAGACTTTCTGTTCGGGATTACGGAAGAAGTGCGCCGGACCACCTTCCGGAATGAAGATCTGCTGACCACCAATGTGGTACGCAGTACGCGCATGTCCGGCGTGACGGCATCCGCAGGGATCACCGCCTCCTTTGACGGCGAAAATCACGAACTGGTCCTCGCCGCAAGCGGCCGCCTGCCTGTGACCGTAAACGCGACTCAGACCCGCACCCTCGGCGAGAGTCTGAATGTGGATACACTGGGAACACCCAGCAGCGGCGACCTCAAGTTCCCGTACCGGCTCAGCGGCGGGGTGTCGTTCCGGTATCAGAATCGCTGGCTCCTTACTGCCGAGATCCAACATGAACCCTGGTCAGCGGCCTCCACTACGCTCCCCTTCGCCGGATTTGAGTCCAATCACCTGCGCAACCGCACACGATACTCTGCGGGGGTTGAACTGATCCCCGCAGGTGCAGTTATGCAGGCAGCCTATCTGGGCCGGACCGCATACCGTCTAGGGTTCTACCGGGACAACCTGTACGTCAGCCCCGTTGCGGGAAGGGACATTGTGGTGTCGGCCGTCACAGGAGGGTTTGGATTGCCGACGATGTTTTTAGGGAGTCGACTGGATATTTCGTTTGAGATCGGAACCCGCGGATCCACCAGTTACAATTTAATCCGAGACCGGTTTATCGGAGTTTCGGCCACACTCAACATCGGGGAACGCTGGTTTGTGAAGCGAAGATTAGGGTAAATTGGCTTAATTGTCTTTTCTTGCTTAAATTGTCTACCTACTCAACTTCGGAACTACCATGCGTCACACTCTTACTTCATGCCTTCTGGTGATCCTCATTCTTCTGGTTCCGGTCGTTCGGGCACAAACCGCCGCCGGGGAACAGGAGACACGTATCCACTACAGCCTCTACTACGAGAATTATAAGAACGAGAATTATCGCGATGCGGTTACCGATCTGGTATGGATACTCTACAATGCGCCCGGATTCAGCCGCAACAGCGATGTGAACTTCCGGCGTGCAGTCGAAACCTTTCAGGCACTGGCCGATACCGAAGAGGATGAGGCCGCCAAACGCGTCTGGCTGGACTCCGCGCTGGTTCACTATGACCGGGTCATCCCGGTCCTCTCCGAACTTGAAGCAGACTTTGATCCCTTTACCTGGACCCGAAATAAAGGGCGCTTTATTCAGACGAACATCAACGTGCTTGCGGATCAGCAGCCCCATATGATGGCCGCCTACCGGGGAGCCTATGAGATGGATCCGAAGCGGATTGACCCCTATTATCTGGATGTCATTATCTCGGATCTGTATCAGTCTGGAGATATTGGGGGAGCACTGGATTTTCTGCGTGAATTGAAACAGGAGCGAGGAGACGAAGAGAGCATTGACGCTCTGATCCGCAAGTACTTCGTCGTCATCCCGCCTGATGAACAGATTGCTTTTCTGGAAGAACAGTACGCGGCCGAACCCGACAATGCGGAAGTGGTCACACAACTTTTTGAGTTATATCAGCAGGAAGCCTACCGGGAGGAAATGCTCGCACTGGCGGATAAGATTCTATCTCTGGAACCGAGCGCTGCGACCCTGCGGCTGTTAACGCGCATGTATGTTGAAGATGGCGACAACGAGCGTGCGATCGAAACCTTCCGCCAAATGGAAGCCCTTCCTGACATCGAGATACGTGCACAGGACTATTTTAATCTGGGCCTCGCCTATCAGGATATGGAGGATTTTCGTCAGGCACGGGATTATTTCCGGTCTGCCGTAGAGGCAGACCCCGAGTTCAAGCCCGCCCAGACTGCAATCCCGAACCTCTACTCCACCGCGGTGGCCAGTTGCGGGGTGGCGGATCGTGAGCAGGCTGCTGTTTTCTGGATCATTGCAGACCAGTATGCCCGGATTGGGGATCAGGACGGAGTCAACCGGATGGCCACTGCATTCCCGACCGCCGAAGATATTTTTTATGTTTCTGACTGGAGTACCGGGGAAAGTGCTCAGATCAGTTATACCTGTCGGGGGATGACCATCAGCGGAACCACCACCGTTCGGCAGCGCCGCTGACGGGGCCTGATGCCGGTGCATGGATCTACCTGCCATTCCTGTACATAAAAAGCAGCGCAATCTGTTATTATTGGGCACTGATCCGGTATCTGCTTCCGTGCATTTCAATCCCCCGAAGTCATTGAACGCGCCGCCCGACGGATTCAAAAGATTCCTTCATCGGCGCTCCAAAAAAATTCTCCCGATGGGGACTGTTTTGGGAAACCGGTCCGTGAACCTATGCCCGCCGCACATGGTATACCCGGACAGTACATTCGTTTTCATTCTCCCTGTCGCTCCATTCGAGGTTTTTTACGCGCCGGGGATTCATAGGGATGCCTGCATCCCTTAGTTTTTCAATATGTCAAAAATAGAACTTATCCAGGGACGCGAAATCCTTGACAGCCGTGGCAACCCGACCCTGGAAGTGGATCTTACCACCAGTTGCGGTCACTTCGGCCGGGCTGCAGTTCCCAGCGGTGCATCTACCGGAGAACACGAGGCCGTTGAACTTCGTGATCAGGATGCCGCCCGCTATTTAGGCAAAGGGGTTCTGAAGGCGGTGGCCCATGTGAATGAAGAAATTGCCCGGGCACTGAAAGGATATGATGTCTGTGATCAGGCAGGCTTTGATCATGCGCTTCTGGAACTTGATGGAACGCCCAACAAAGGACGGCTTGGAGCAAACGCCATCCTGGGCGCTTCCCTCGCCGCCGCAAAAGCCGCTGCCTCCGTCGCCGGACTCCCCCTGTACCGCTATATTGGCGGCACTAATGCCTGCACACTGCCCGTCCCCATGATGAATATCATCAATGGAGGCCGCCACGCCGATAACCGTGTCGATATGCAGGAATTCATGATCATGCCTGCCGGTGCAGCCTCCTTTGCAGATGCGCTCCGCATGGGTACCGAAGTATTCCATCACCTGAAAAAAGTGCTGGGAGTCAAAGGCTACAGCACGGCAGTTGGAGATGAAGGGGGCTTTGCACCCGATCTGCAATCCAACGAGGAAGCGGTTGAAGTCATCCTTGAAGCCGTGGTCCGGGCGGGCTTCTCGCCTGGAGAGGATCTGTTCGTTGCACTAGACCCGGCCGTGAGTGAAATGTATCAAGACGGGACCTACGTATTCTGGAAAAGTGATCCCGGCCGGAAGCGTTCCAGTCAGGACATGGTCCGCTTATGGGAGGATTGGGTACGCCAATATCCGATTATCTCTATCGAAGATGGGCTGGATGAAAATGACTGGCAGGGATGGGCTCTGCTCACCAAGACCATTGGAGACCGTGTACAACTCGTCGGGGATGACCTGTTTGTGACCAACACCGAACGCCTCCAGCGTGGCATTGAAGGACATGTCGCAAACTCAATCCTGATCAAACTGAATCAGATTGGCACCCTCACCGAAACCCTGAACGCCATTGAAATGGCCCACAAAGCCCATTTTTCTGCAGTCATCAGCCACCGGTCCGGAGAGACGGAAGATACCACGATTGCCGACCTTGCAGTCGCCACCAACAGCGGACAGATCAAAACCGGGTCGGCCAGTCGGAGTGACCGCCTTGCAAAATACAATCAACTGCTCCGTATTGAGCAGGAGTTGGGCAACCGTGCCCGGTTTCCAGGTAAAAAGGGAATTCGCTGCCAATAAAGAAGGTTCCTGATGGCCAAAACCAAATCCCCCTCCCCAACACGAAGACGGCTTTCCCCCCTGATCGTGATGGGCTCTGTCATTGCCGTAGTGCTCCTGCTGCAGTTTGTCTGGTTTGACAGTTACAGCTGGATGCGTTACCGGGACTGGCAGAGGGAGTATGAGGAACTTGTTCAAGAAAATACCCGGCTTCAGGCCGAAATCGCTGAACTCCAGGCACTGCTCAATGCACCACCAAGTGATGACATCATTGAAAAAATTGCGCGTGAGCAATACGGGATGCGTCGCGAAGGAGAAACTATTTATCGAGTAGAAGAATAATGCAAGCAATCGGTATTGATCTAGGCGGCACCTATATCAAAGCAGCCCTGGTGCACAAGGCATTCGGTCTGGTGAAGACCAACTCTGTTGAGACCGGAGCCGACCTCGGCAAGGACCATGTGCTGTCTCAGATTGAAGCGGCGGTTAAGCCGCTGATGCGGCGCAGAGGACGGATTTCCGGGGTTGGCATTGGCGCTCCCGGCTCCATTGACCTTGACCGGAAAATGCTCATCCATCCACCAAATATGCCGGGATGGGGAGTCGTTGACCTGCGCCAGGCCCTGAAAAAACGACTGGGGAGACGGATCAATGTCTTTGTGGAGAATGATGCGAATGCCGCTGCACTGGGATCTGGGCGCTATGGCGCAGCACGGAACCATGACCACTATATCATGGTCACGCTCGGTACGGGAGTCGGCGGTGCGATTGTATTTAACAAACGTATCTTTCGGGGAGAGACGGGAGCAGCCGGCGAGATTGGGCACATCTCCATTGATTACAGCGGCCCGCCGGATCAGGCCGGTGTAAACGGAGCCATTGAAGCCTACCTGGGACAGCGGTTTTTGACCGGCCACGCACGGGAACAACTGGAACAGTATCCCGACAGTATGCTCTATGTGGCACCGGGCCTGGAGAACCTTACGCCAGCCACGATCACCGAAGCTGCCATGAACAAAGATCCCGGAGCCATTGCCGTCCTTGAATGGGCGGGACAAAAGCTGGGCTGTGTTCTGGGAGGCATTGTGAATCTGCTGGATATACGCACCATTGTGATCGGGGGCGGGGTGTCGAAGGCCGGGGATATGCTGCTGAAACCAGCCCGGGATGTCATCCTGTCCTATATCAAACCCGGCATGCACGAAGATGTGAACGTAATTCAGGAAACGCTCGGAAATGAGGCCGGGATGCTGGGCGCCGCCTGCCTTGTGTTCGACCAACTTGATGACGAGAAACAAAAATGATGGTTTCTCCTCAGCCTGGCTCACCCAGACTGTCATGGTTTTCCTGCTCACCGCACTGCCTCACCTTGCAGAGGCGCAGGAAGGGGAACCGCTCCATACTCCCATTACCTTCAGTGCACAGGATTCGCTGGTCCTGCACTTTGATGCCGTCACTGGCGACCGCGGCACTCTGACCGGCAATGCAAAGGTCGCCTACGAAGGAATCACCCTCAGCGCACACTTTGTAGACCTGCTTCTGGAAAAGGATGAACTTGCGGCCTACGGGCTTGTAACGGATTCCGGAATGGTCGGCACTCCCGTATTCACGGAAGCAGATGAGACCCTGACCGGCTCCCGGCTAGCCTATAACCTCGCCACCGGACGCGGACGCGTCACCGCCGCCAGAACCCAGTTTGAGGAAGGCTTCATTCAGGCGGGCATTGCAAAGGTCCGGGAGGACAGCACCATCTTCATTCAGGACGGACTCTATACAACCTGTAACTGCGGCCCCGACGAAACTCCCTCCTATTCGCTTCGTGCCCGAAGAATGAAGATCGTTGACCAGAAGTGGGTCTACACTGGACCGATCCAACTCTACATTTTCAATATTCCGATGCCATTTTGGCTCCCCTTTGGCTTCCTGCCCTATCAGGAAGGGCGCAGAAGCGGACTTCTGCCGCCGGAGTATGGCGAAGATGAGCGGGGATTCTTCCTTCGAAACTGGGGCTGGTATTTTGCGCTTAGCGACAAAATGGATGCGCAGGTCCGACTCGGCCTCTGGACGAAAGGGAGCTGGCAGATTAATCCGTCGTTTCGCTACAGCCGGCGGGATGTGTTCAGCGGGGGCCTGAACATAGACTATCTGCAGGAACGAAGTGGCGAGCGCAATGATCCCGATCTGGTGAAGCGGAGGAGTCTCAGTTTCCGATGGAATCACAGTCAGACATTCTCCCCTAAATCACGGCTCAGCGCCAATGTAAACCTGACCTCCAGTGCCTATCTGCGAACGGTCTCCGATCAGTACAGTGATAATGTGCGACAGTCCATCGGATCCTCTGTCCAGTATAACCGCACGTTCCGGGGCGGGCGCTCTATTTCCCTGAGCATGCGGCAGCAGCAGGTTGTCTCCACCGGGAGCGTGGATCTGACCTTCCCCCAGTTCTCGTTCTCTCAAAGCACCAAATCCCCCTTCAAGCGGGAGCGGAGCGGGCGGGATCAGCGCTGGTATGAGCGGCTGCAGTACAGCATCACCTCACGGGTGAATAATCAGTTCGAATTTCGCCCGCTTTCGGATGAAGAATTAATTGCAAACGGGGATACACTGGCAAATGGACAGCCGGTGGATTATCCCTGGTACGAGGCACTGTTCAGCGAAGAGAAATACCGGACCGCCACCGGAGACACCGATGGGCGGCTTCGATTTACGGCGCAGCACCGCGTCCCCATCTCCGCCCCCTTTGCGATCCGGCAAATTCCCCTCCTGGGGACCGTGCGCCTCAATCTTGCACCCAACGCAAACTATTCCGAGGAATGGTTCATTGCCTCCGAGCGAAGGCAGTTGAACGCGGACGGCAGAACCGAAAGGACCACCGAACAGGGCTTCTTTGCCCTGCGACAGTTTAATGCCGGCGTATCTGCAAATACAACCATTTACGGACTTTTTCCCATCAGATTCAGGACCTATGAAGGGCTGAGACATACGGTGCGGCCGCGCCTTGGATTTTCGTACCGGCCGGACTTTGGCAGCGATGCCTGGGGCTATACGCGCCCCCTGCTGGATGAAATGGGGCATCCCGTTGCCGACACTCTGGCAACGGGCATCGTTCCGCGGCGCTATCCGATTGTGCAGGGGGTCCAGTCGGGCCTGCAGAACTCGCTGAATTTCGGACTTGATAACACCTTTGAAACCAAACATGTGCAGACCGACTCCACCGGATCCGACCAGACACGCGTACTCAAACTATTCACCGTCAATCTCTCCAGCAGCTATAACCTTGCTGCAGATTCACTCCGAATGGCTCCGGTACGGATCAGTGCACGAACGAATATCCTGGGAAAATTCAATGTGAACTTCAGTTCCTCCTTCTCACCCTACAAACTCAGCGCGGATGGCCGCCGCATGGTCAATGACTATGTCTTCTCGCTCCGGGATTTTGCTCTGGCCCGCTTAACGCAGTTGAGTATCCGCGGCAGCATGCAGCTTCGCGGAAGCCTGAATACGTCCCGTTCGGAGAATACTCCTTCGACTTCCATGCCGCAATTCGGCACGAATACGCCCCCCGTCACAGGACCGGCAGCCAGCCCGTTGTATTCCTCGGGCATGATGGGAGGTGGAGGTATGCAGAGCTGGTCACTGAACCTGAGTTTTGTCTATCAGATCTCCCGCCCTCAACTGGTCCTGCGCCGCTCCGCAACCCTCAATACGGGGTTCAGTTTTACATTAACCCCTACATGGCGCGTACAGGGGCAGACCGGATACGATTTTGAACGGAAACAACTTGTCACAACAACCCTCAATCTGGCCAAGGAATTTGAATGCTGGAATATGTCGTTCCGGTGGATTCCCTTCGGAACGTTTCAATCCTGGGGCTTCAATCTGCACGTAAAGAGCGGGCGTTTAGCCGAGTTTCTCCGTTTTCAGCAGCCGCGTGCCGACCGTAACCGGGGCTTCCGTGGAATTTGATCTGCCTCGCAAAGACTCACCGGGGCGCTACGATCCAGGCATCCTCCACCGCCCGCAATCCTTCGTGCTTATGAAAACGTCCCAGGGTACTTCGGAGCACCAGTTCGGTCCCTTTGCAACGCTCCTGAACATGCCGCATCAGGCGCTTCCCGATCCCCAGCCCCTGCACATCCGGCTCCACAGCCAAGTCACACAGGTAACTGTACACAACCCCGTCAGTAAGCACACGCGCAATCCCGACGAGGCGCCCCAGCTTCCATGCCGTGACGACAAGCGACGCATTTTCAAACATCGCCCATAAGCGCTTCGGGTCCGAAACCGGGCGATGGAGCGGTGCCCGCCGGTAGAGAATACGGATCAGCTGTGGGGACAGTCCTTCCAGACCTTCCCGGATTTCAAGCGTAGCCAGGGTCTGTTCCTGATTCATTCTGCTCCCTCATGCGGCAATCAGTGCGGATCGAACCTTCTCTGCGGCCTGCTCGAATAATACCGCCGATTCCAGAGTAATGCCGCTTTCCTTCAGGACGGCCTGTCCCTCCAGTGCATTTGTCCCCTGCAACCGCACAATAAGCGGAACCGTAATTCCAACATTCCCGGCGGCCTCCACCACCCCGCGTGCCACCCGGTCACAGCGCACAATCCCCCCGAAGATATTCACCAGTACGGCTTTTACATTGGGGTCTTTCAGGATAATCCGGAACCCTGCTTCCACGGTCTCCGCGCTGGCCGTCCCGCCTACATCCAGAAAATTAGCAGGATTGCCTCCGGCCAGTTTAATGATATCCATGGTGGCCATCGCCAGCCCTGCACCGTTCACCATGCAGCCCACATTCCCGTCAAGCTTCACATAATTCAAATTAGAGGCATGCGCCTCGACCTCTAACGGATCTTCTTCATGCAGGTCTCGGAGATCTGCCAGATCTTTGTGCCGATACAGGGCATTATCATCCAGATTCAACTTTGCATCTATCGCAACGACATTGCCTTCCTGGGTGAGCACGAGCGGGTTAATCTCGGCCAGGGATGCATCCACCTCCATATAGGCCTGAAAAAGGGCCAGAATAAAATGGGCACACTGGCGGGCCGTCTTCCCCTCAAATCCGAGTCCGTAGGCCAACTCACGCGTCTGGAATGCCTGAAGGCCATAGGACGGATCGACCCACACCTTGAGAATTTTCTCCGGTGTTTCGGCGGCAACTTTCTCAATCTCCACCCCACCTTCGGTAGATGCCATGATGACATGTTGACTGCGTGCACGATCCAGTGTCACCCCGATATAGTATTCCTTTTCAATATTCACGGCGGGCGCAACAAGGACTTTGCGAACCCGTTGCCCTTCAGGCCCCGTCTGATGCGTGACAAGATTCATCCCAAGAATATTTCCTGCGACCTCTTCGACCTCCGCCAGTCCGTGCGCCAGTCTGACCCCTCCCCCCTTGCCGCGGCCACCTGCATGAATCTGAGCCTTCACGACAAACAGATCACCATGATTGGGCATCATGGCTTTTGACGCAGCAACCGCTTCATCAACCGTTGAAGCGACCCTGCCCGGCTGCATGGCAACCCCGTAGCTTTCGAGAATTTCTTTTCCCTGATATTCGTGAACTTTCATGGATGTCAGAACGATTATGATTAGACGGGGTACACCGTTACGGCCTGTTTGTTCGGACTTCCAAACGGTACATCATGATTCTGACAAAAATGGACCGCCATGTGATGGTACGGACGCTGCTTTCGTATGCGTTCCTGATCGTGGTATTGGTCATTTTCTTTATCCTGATTCACTATCTGGAGCACATTGACGACTTTCTGGATCGCAGTGCACCAATGCGGAAAATCTATCTGATCTATTATCCCAGTTTTATCCCGAACATTATTCTGCAGGTCTCTCCTCTGGCCCTCTTCCTGTCTGCCATCTTTACGACAGGCCGGCTTGCACAGTCCCTGCAGGTGATTGCACTGCAGACCAGTGGCGTTGCGCTCCAGCGCCTGGCCATTCCCTATCTAGTTGTCGGCCTCTTCGTGAGCGTGCTCACCTTTTTTGCCGGCGGATGGATGGTTCCTCACACGAATCAGACCGTGCTCTCCTACGATCAGCTTTATATCAACAGCCGGGCGCAACACCTTTACGTGAGCGAAATTCACCGCCGGAACGATCCTGCCAGTGTCGTTACAGTGGGCTATTTTGACCGCCGTACCAGTACCGCACACCGGGTTCAATTACAACGATTCAAGCCGGACGGCACGCTGCTTGAACGTGTAGACGGGCAGCAGATGATGTGGCAGGACTCGATTTGGCATTTTACCTATGCAACCATTCGAACCTTTGATGCCGGCCGGGAAAAGCGTCAGATCGTGGCCCCTCTGGACACGGTTCTGAAGGTGCTTCCCCGGGACCTCGCACGCACAGAGAGGGATATTGAATCCATGACCATCCCGGTGGCGGCCGGCTATGTGGATGCGCTGAAACGCAGTGGCCTGCCGGATACCGGGCGCGACATGGTAGGGTATTATTCCAAGTATGCCTCCCCCCTTACCAATGCTATTGTCATGCTGATCGCACTTCCACTGGCCTGCAGAAGGCGGCGTGGCGGCCAGACCGTGCAGATCGGACTCGGCCTGCTGGTGGCATTCATTTATCTCGCGGCCCAGAAACTCACCGAACCCTTTGGGTACACCGGGGAGATTGCGCCCCTTCTGGCCGTAATCCTGCCGCACGCCGCGTTTTTGACCGGTGCGCTGGCGGCACTGGTGATGGCGCACAAATAGCTACGCCTCCCCTAAAACGCCGCCGCCGAACTGTATGGGAAGATCCGGGCTGTCACTATCCGAAATCGGCCCATTCGTATCCTCAAACCGATCAATATTTTCGGCCAGTGCACGCAAAAACCGCTTCGCGTGTCTGGGGGTGACAATGATCCGGCTCTTGACCCGGGCTGCGGGCACGCCAGGCATCACACGGATGAAGTCCAGAATGAACTCTTCCCGTGAATGGCCGATCATGACCAGATTAGAATACTCTCCCTCTGCAATCTTTTCATTTAACTCAATATTGAGTTTTGAATCTGAATCTCCCATGTCTGTGTTTTCGTCTTCCATAATGGCAATGTTTTTTTATTCAAATGAGGTTGTGCTCTCGCATCCAGTCATCATTATACGTCTTACTGATATATTTCATCCCCGAATCAGGCAGTAAAACGACAATGACTGAATCTGGGCGGATCTCTTGGGGATGGTGTTCAAGCCACTGGAGTGCTCCCGACAGGACCAGTCCGCTTGACTGCCCCGCAAAGATCCCCTCCTCTTTCACTAATCGGCGTGCCATCTTCATGGCATCCTGATCACTGGCCCGCGTATAATCATTCAGCAGATCCATGTGCATATTCCCTGCCAGATACTCCTTGCCTGCTCCCTCAATCTGATTCGAATAGATTTCATCAGGGACAATGATCCCTTCGTGGAAGTAGGTGAAGTAGGAGGAACCGTAGCAATCCACCCCAATCACCTGAATCTCCGCATTCTGCTCTTTCAGATACATTGCACTGCCGGATATCGTGCCTCCTGTGCTTGCGGTCGCAAAAAAGTGCGTTACCTGACCTTCGGTCTGCTCCCAGATTTCGGGGCCGGTCGTCTGATAATGTGCCTGCACATTCGCTTCATTGTAGTATTGATTGAGATAAACGGCACCGGGAGTCTCTGCTGCAATTCTTTCTGCTGTACTGTAATAGGACTGCGGATCTTCCGGATCGACATCTTTCGGGCATATCACCAGATCCGCCCCGTAGGCCGTAAGCAGGTCACGTTTTTCTTTACTGACCTTCTCGGTTGCCGTAAAGATGCACCGGTAACCTTTCAGTCTGGCGGCCTGCACAATGCCTGTCCCGGTGTTGCCGCTTGTCGCTTCCACGATAACGCCGCCGGGCTTCAACTGCCCGGACGCTTCCGCCGCCTCAACCATGGCATAACCAATGCGGTCTTTTACCGACCCCCCCGGATTGAACGACTCTAATTTGACCAAAACCGTACAAGCCATATCTTTCGTCAGCCGGTTCAATTTTACGATGGGGGTGTTCCCGATGGTCTTGAGTATATTCGGATGCCACATTTTTGCATTCTTTGAACCGTGTTCAACGAAAGTGCAGGCCAAATGGTTACGAATCCCGCTAAATTTTTTATGGACACTTTGTCACCTCTAGCGGATTGGCCCAATTTTTGACATATCGGGGGTATCACTATTTTACATTTCATGCATACTTGGCCACAGGTACTGTCCTCAGAGGAATCACCTGAACAGATTATCCTCCCTCCTTCTGTGATTGAAGAGGACGAGGACAACATAACCATACCTGATACCCTGCCGATTCTTGCGTTGCGGAATACGGTTCTCTTCCCCGAGGTCATGCTGCCGATCACTGTCGGACGTGAGGCATCAATTAAGCTGGTCCGCCATGTGGCCGCAGAAAACAACCTGGTGGGAGTAATCTCGCAGCGGGAACAGAAAACGGATGATCCGGACCCCGGCGATCTGTATGAGATGGGGACGGTGGCAAAAATATTGAAATTGCTCAAGATGCCCGATGGTTCAAAGAGCATTATCATTCAGGGCAGGAAGCGCTTCAAGGTGAAAGAATTCACCCAGTCCAAGCCCTACTTCAAGGCGCGTATTGAGGTGCTGGACGAGGAGGAAGAGACCGGCAATGATGTAGAGGAACGCGCCCTTATGCATTCCATCAAGGAGTCCGCCTCTGACATGGTGAATCTCCTGCCAAACCTCCCCAATGAGGCGATTGAGGCGATTGAGGACATTGATTCGTTCCCCTTCCTGATCCACTTTATTGCCTCCAATCTGCAGATTGATGTGCAGGAAAAACAGGTCATTCTGGAAACGGAGTCCCTGATTGAGCGGGGGCGGCTTCTCATTGAGCACCTGAACAAAGAAATTCAGATTCTGCAACTGTCTGATGAACTTCGCTCACGCATGAAAAATGATGTAAATCAGCAGCAGCGCGAATTCTTCCTCCGGCAGCAGATGAAAATCATTCAGACTGAACTCGGGGAAGGGAATGATTCAGATGAGCATGATTCCCTGCGCAAGCGTGCAGAAGAAAAAGAACTCCCCGAACATGTCATGACGACGTTTGAAAAGGAGATGAAAAAACTTGAGCGTACCAATCCATCCCTGCCGGACTACGCCGTCACACGCAACTATGTGGATTGGATCCTTGATCTCCCCTGGACGGAATACACGGAGGACCAGTTGGATATTGAGCGGGCAGAGAACATTTTGGACGAGGATCACCATGGACTTGATAAGGTCAAAAAGCGGATCATTGAATATCTGGCGGTCCTGAAGCTTAAAGGAGATATGAAAGCACCCATTTTGTGTTTTTATGGCCCTCCTGGAGTGGGGAAGACCAGTCTGGGCAAGAGTATTGCGCGAGCAGTAGATCGCAAATTTGTCCGCATGAGTCTGGGTGGTGTCCATGATGAGGCCGAGATCCGCGGACATCGGCGGACCTACATCGGTGCACTCCCCGGCCGTATCCTGCAGGGACTCAAAAAGGCGGGATCTGTGAACCCGGTTTTTATGCTGGATGAGATTGACAAGGTCGGAGACCGCCATCGGGGAGACCCCTCCAGTGCACTTCTGGAAGTCCTTGATCCTGAACAGAATAATGCGTTCAATGATCATTACCTGGAACTGGATTATGATCTCTCCAAGGTACTCTTTATCGCGACGGCCAATTCGCTCCATACCATCCCCGTCGCACTGCGGGACCGCATGGAAACCATCAATATATCCGGCTATACGCAGGAAGAGAAACTGGCCATAGCCCAGGGCTATCTCATTCCCCGCCAGGTGGAGCATAATGGATTGAAGGAGACGCAGTTTACGATTGACGATACCGCTCTCGCCTACATCATTGACGGATATACGAGAGAGTCCGGCGTACGCAACCTTGAGCGTACGATTGGCGGGGTTGCTCGCGGGGTTGCCAAAAAAGTGGCCACCAAGGAAGTGGAGTCTATGAATATTGTGAAGGCGAATATTGAAGAATATCTCGGGGCGCGTAAATTCTACAATGAGGTGGCCGAGCGTACCGAAGTGCCCGGGGTTGCCACCGGCCTTGCCTGGACTCCGACCGGAGGCGAAATCCTGTTCGTGGAAGCGTCCATTTCCCAGGGGACCGGCAAACTGACGCTGACAGGAAGTTTAGGGGATGTTATGAAGGAGTCTGCCAGAGCCGCCCTCAGTTATATCCGGGCACGCGCAGACGAACTCGAAATCCCGCAGAATGCCTTTAAATACTACGATGTGCATGTCCATGTACCTGCAGGGGCTGTTTCAAAAGACGGGCCAAGCGCAGGCATTGCACTGCTCTCCGCACTCGTTTCCATCTACTCGCAGCGGAAGGTGCGCCACAATCTGGCCATGACCGGTGAGATTACCCTCCGCGGTCTTGTGCTCCCGGTCGGCGGAATCAAAGAGAAGGTTCTGGCCGCAAAGCGGGCAGGCATTAAGCATGTCCTGCTTCCTTCCAAGAACGAGAACGATATCAAAGATATCCAATCAGACCTGCTGGAGGGGATTGATATCAGTTATGTGCGTCGCATGAGTCATGTGCTTGAGGTCACCTTGAACGATACGCCCATTCAGGACCCTTCCGAACTGTTCACCATGCCGACCCCTGATAACGGGGTGGTTCAGGAGTCTGCCGGCGTTGCCGGATGACCTGCGATGATGCGGTCTGTGTCACGGGGTCGGGGGTGCGTCTTCCGCAGACTCATCCCCGGATATGTCTTTCTCCTCCTCGCTGACGGCTGCCTGCACACCAAACAATTCTGTACATTCTCCGTCCACTACATCCATCAGTGCAGAGACCGCCTCAACCGCGGTATTGACCGCCTGCGTAATCAGGAAAGTCGCTTTCTGATCCAGTTCAAGCCCGCTGAACGCATCGGTTGCTTCCGCAAACGGGTCGCGGTCTGTGTCTTGTGTTGTATCCATTTCAAATAATCTGATTAAATTAACCCACGGAATCGTACGAATATGCGAACCTGCATGTTGCAATCCTCCCGTCGCTGACACAATGCCCACCGGTACCGTTATTCGATCCACAGGAAGCTGGGTGGATGTTCTGGTTGGCACCCGTGTCATTCCTTCACGGATTCGTGGTCGAATGCGGCTGCTGCACGGAGATGAAACGCAACCCGTCGCAGTGGGCGATCAGGTCGGCATTCTGTCACAGAAGGATGGGACGGGGCTTATTACCGAAATCCATGCACGGCATAACTGCCTGTATCGCCGTGCTGCGGGCCGCAGGGTTGGTAAACGCCAGATCCTGATCGCCAATGTGGATCATATCTGGATTGTGCAGGCGGCAGTTCAACCTTCCTTCAATCCCGGATTGATTGATCGGCTGCTGGTTGCCTGTGAAGCACAGGAGATTCCGGCAGGTCTGATCCTCAATAAAATGGACTTAGCGTCCCCGTCACTTTTATCGGCCGTTTCAGAACTCTGTACACGCTACACAAAACTGGGGTACGAGACGCTGCTCACCAGTGTAGAACATCGAACAACTCTGAACCCATTACGCCGCACACTTACCGGCCGTGTCAGTGTATTTCTGGGGCCTTCGGGGGTTGGAAAGTCTTCCCTCCTGAATGCCGTGGATCCGGCAATCCAGGTTCCCGTGGATGTGATCAGTCAGAAAACAAACAAGGGCCGCCATACGACTGCACATACCGCACTGTATCCTCTCGCTATGGGAGGAAGCGTTGCGGATACCCCCGGCATACGTGAATTTGGATTACTGGACATTGAGCCCTGGGAACTGGCACACTACTTCCCGGACTTCCGTCCATATCTTGCCGAGTGCCGCTATTGCGCCTGCACCCACGACCATGAGCCAGACTGCGGCGTGAAAAAGGCATGGCGAATGCAGAAAATCAGCGATGCACGCTACGACAGCTACCTGAATATTTTGTACTCGCTTCATCTGGGCAAAGCAGATACCGGTCGCTGATGCGAACCGGCTTCTTTCTGAACCCGACGGAACGGTTCACTTTGGCAGCGCCATCAGTGCACGAGCAGATCGCATCGCTGCCCGTGCCAGTCCGACCACGATATATACCAGAAGAACGGAAAGCAGTCCGATATAAGGAAGGAACCCGGTCAGTGACACCGCAAGGATATAGGCACCTGAAGCGACGGGATACTGACGAAGGTAGGCAAAGGAGATTCTTGGCACACCGTCAAAGCGGATCAGAGACACCATTAGCAGCGAGAGGATGACCACAACCGGGATAAAGATCTCCAGATCCAGCACACCTGCACCTGAAAGCCATGTTTCCTGGTCAATATTGAGCACAATGGCGATGACAAAATAGGCCTGTACAGGGGTCGGTAATCCTTCAAAGTCGAGCTTCTTTTCTTCCGAAAATTGCAGATTGAATCGCGCCAGGCGTACGGCGGAACACATTACAGGGAGGGCACTGACCATCAGACCAAACATCCCGCTGCCTTCCAGTATCCGTGCATAAATCAGGTATGCGGGGGCCACCCCGAACGATACTACATCACATAACGAATCCAGTTCTGCACCGAATAGACTGGCTCCACGCGTTAAGCGTGCCGCCATTCCGTCCAGTAAATCGAATAATCCTGCAAGAATAATCAGATAGCATGCATAGGAAAACTGTCCCTGATGAATCTGGGTAATTGAGACGAACCCGCAGAACAGATTCATCAGCGTAAAAAAGGACGGGACAGCGACGCTGGCCCTGCTCCCTGAACGGGCCCGGGAAATCCCATTGTGTTCCCCCTGCGCCCGGCGATCCGAGCGTAGCTTAACGGATCGTCCTTGCTCATTCATGAGACATGCCCCGACGGTCGGCCCCAAAATATAGAAACATCTGTATGCATGTGTGATGGTTGCGGCGTATGTGGTTTTATGAATCTGCAACCCGGATTGGCCCCTTCTCGTCTATGCGGTATATCAGGAAGATCCTCACAGGGCATGGCGGCCCTTTTTTACCGCCACATTGCGTGATGCTGGGTTCTGTTCGTCAAATGCTCCCGTAAAATCTATGGATTCCTGATGATGCCTTCATTACTCTCTGCCGATTCATCCGAAATCGGCTGCACGGCCCCCAGTATACTCACTCCGGCCCGTACCCGGTCACCCGTCTTTGCGTTCACCGGTAAGTCCGCCGGAAATATAATATCCATGCGTGATCCAAACCGGATCAGGCCAAACCGTTCTCCCGCCTTGACCGTATCGCCCTCGGACACCCGATAAAGAATGCGCCGTGCAAGGCTTCCCGCAATCTGCTTAAATAAAATCCGTCTCCCGGATGGATGCTCCACCCCGATCTGAGACTGCTCATTGGAGGTGGAGGCCTGTGGATGCCAGGCAACCCGAAATGTTCCTGGCTTATAGGAAACATGACGTATGGTCCCGCTGGCGGGCACCCGGTTTACATGAACATCCAGTACGGAAAGGAAGATTGAGATTCTCCACACCCGCCCTTTCACAAACCGTGGTTCCTCTTCCTGAAGGACTTCCAAGATCTTACCGTCTGCGGGGGATAGAATAAGTAAATCTGAACCCGGTGGTGCACTGCGTTCAGGGTCTCGGAAAAAATAGGCCGTCATCAGCCCTAGTCCGGGCAAAAAGAGCGGCACGAGCACAAATTCAACCCACCTCGGCATCCCTGGAATCATGAGTATGAGTCCCGCAATCACCAGACCTGTGGTAAATGCGGCGGCCACCGGCACCATCCCTTCGCGAGCAATCATTATTTTGGTGAGGCTATTTTCTGGTCTTTGCCGAATGCCTGCGACATCTTCAAATTGTTATATTCGACCAACTGCAAACCTGGGAGAAGCATGTTTTTGGCCCATTCACGGACAAAGGGGATACCCCCCTGCGATGGATTTTATCCGAAAGAAAATGTACATGGCCTTTTGAACGATTTCAAGTGCTCCCCTCACACCGCCAGAGGCGAGACGTATGGTCTAAAATTTCCAAAATTTTCAACCTCCATCGTGCATTCTCCAACAAATACCGGTAGAATTGCGCCTTATCGTTGATAAATTTATGTAACCTGAGCACGGCTGCTTATTTTCCGGTGATGGTTTCCCTGTCCCCACCGCCTCCACACAGACGCTCATTATTTCGCTGCTGGCTATCATACTTCATCCGCTCCAGAAATGCACCCCTGCAGGGCAGCGGCCACAGCGTATCTACGTCGACCTGCAGATCCTTACCTGACCTTGAAACTTCAAATAATCTCTATCCAAGTGCAATGATTGCAACCATCACTGTCATTGCTGCGAAAAGAAGTGTGATGGCCCCACCGATAGCTCCGATAATCCAGACTATCGAGTTATACTTACGCTCAAGCGCCTCCATCCCCACCCTTTGGGACTCGTTGAGTGCGTCCAGCCGTGAACCAAATCGTTCAATTGTATTTATGGCAGCCATGTTGTAAATCTCGTTGCTTGCTTCGTGAGCGTCCTGAACGGAAAGTTTCCTCCCTTCAACCAGCTTTCGCAGGAAAGCAAAAAGCTTGTCTGTGTTGATCGTTGATATGGACATAATATAGTTCAAATGGGGGTACATGATTTTGGTTCCCTGTTGAGCATCTTGCAAAACTCTCAACCTTGAAGATTTTTGTTTACCTGAGTGCACCCAGGAACACTTTTCAGCTTGGATTATTAGTTTTGCAAGAACCTCTGTTGAAAATTTTTTCCAGGAAAATTCCAGCGATATTTGATCTCCGTATGAAAACCAGATACATTGCCTATTATCCCGTCAAAACCACACATCAAGCCATTCCAAGCAAAATCCTCCAAACCATGACATGATCCACTGACAATCATACTCCACTGCGAAAGATTTCTCAAGGTACGCTATTCTAGCAGTCCGTGGATAAAGTATGACCAAAGAGTTAGACAGCACAACTGCGTGTCGCAGATGGCCAGACCATCCATTCTATGATTATCTTGAGCAGTCTGATCCCCCAAAAACCCATCCAGAAAGCTTTGCTCAGATTTTTCTGGGCTTTATCCACGGACTGCTAGGATCCTTCCGCTCACGCTAGATCAACTAATACGTCTGGTTCCCTGACTCGCACAAAAAATCCGGGTTGTAGCTTTTGGGCATTCTGTTGTGTGAAAGTCGCACCTACTCCATAGATTCGGAGTAGAATCACATCCAAACATCCCGGCTGACTGCAGATCGCCGCCCCGCGCTATGACGCTCATTCATCGAATGGTTCTGAAACAGCTCCCTGGCCCGTTTCTGGGCTGGCTGCTGCTGCTGATGTTCCTTTTGCTGATGCAGTTCCTGATCAAATTCCTGCCAGATCTGGCAGGCCGGGACCTTCCGATCAGACTCATTCTGGAACTGATCACCTACAACCTTGCCTACATGGTGGTGCTGGCCGTCCCCATGGCAGCACTGCTGGCCACATTAATGGTCTTCGGGGCACTTGCCGAATCCCGTACATGGATCGTAATCCGTAATTGCGGCATCACGCTCTGGAGTTTTACCTGGCCGGTACTGACCGCGGCGGCCCTTCTCGCCTGGGGCATGACCTATTTCAACAATGTACTTCTTCCTGAATCTAATTTTCGGGCCCTCAATATGTGGCAGACGATTCGAAGTGCACGACCAGGATTTGATCTGGAACCGGGGGTTTTCTATCAGGAAATTGATGAGTACAGCATTCTGGTTGGTCAGCGGGATGGAAATACACTCCATGACATTCTTATTTATGACTATACCCAGGGAATTGCCAATGGATCAACAATCCGGGCCAGACAGGGGGAGTTGATCCCGCAGGGAGATTTTCTGGATATGATCCTCAACGAAGGCGAAATGCACCGGCTCTATCGGCCTTCCGATATACACGGAAACGAACGCTATGAAAAACTAACCTTTGCGAAGTTTCGCCTGCGGCTGGACCTGAGCGAACTCGGCCTGCAGACCCAGGCGCAAACCAGCGGCTACCGATCTGATCGCTCCACCCCTGTAAATCGGATGTTTGAGATTGTGGATTCCCTGAAGCATCGTCTCACAGAGCAAACCGCTGAATTGCAAAGCATGATGCCGCGCCCCCGCTCATCGGAAAAGTCCACCGCCATGCCACCAAGTCCCCCTGGATATGAAGCACCTCCCGCACATTCATTTTACGGAAATTCGCATGCCGATTCCACCGCTCCCCGTCGCGTTTTAGAAGGCTTAACCACCGATCAGATGCGCCGAACCTATCAGCAGGCGCGTGATTACGGGCGGACTGCACGAACTTCCGCTGCCGGTAAAGGGCGAAGCCTAAAACAAACCGCTGTGGCGATCAGTCGCTATCAGGTAGAGATTCACAAGAAGTATTCCATCTCCATTGCCTGTTTCATCTTTGTCCTGATTGGGATCCCCCTTGGCTTGAGCATCCGCCGGGGCGGACTCGGAGTCGCCTGTCTTACAGCCGTTGGGATCTTTATTTTTTACTGGGTTACTCTGGTTCAGGGAGAGAAACTCGCAGACCGGGAATTACTCAGCCCATGGCTCGGCATGTGGTGTGCTAATATTCTGATTGGTGCAGCCGGCATCTGGCTGTTCATCCGGGTAACCCTTGATCGGAAAGCCCGACCAGGGTATGCGGCAAGGCCTGAGACAAAGAGTCATAAATAGGACATGCTTCGCAGCCCAATCGCTCCAAACAAACGGCCAGTCACGGGAGTCGATCACCCTCATATTCCCGCTTACGATCATAGAAAAAGACACCTGTCGCCGGACAGGGCTGCATTTGAACCCGTCTCCAGACATAGCGAATGCTTCCAGAGCCCCGATATGCCCCTCAACCCGCCTGCTGTGATTGGAGATACAATTTCTTTTTTAGAAGTTCAAGGGACGACATAAAGACGAAGTTCGCACGCATCAGAAGATCCACAACCTGGAATGCTCTATCTAGTCCCTACTCCAATCGGAAATCTGGCCGATATTACATTTCGTGCCATCGATACCCTCAAATCGGTGGATCTTATTGCATGCGAAGATACGCGGTCATCCAGTGTTCTTCTTGCACACTACGGCATCCGTACACCGACCGTCAGTTACCATGATCATAACGAACGCACGCGTGCACCGCAACTTATTGAGCGCATGAAGACCGGCCAACAGATTGCACTGATCAGTGATGCCGGATCACCGGGCCTCAGTGATCCCGGATTTTATCTGGCCCGCCTGTGCTGGAAAGAAATAATCCCGGTACAGGCCCTGCCTGGACCGACCGCACTGGTCCCTGCCCTGACTGCCAGCGGGCTCCCTTCGGAACGCTTTGTATTTGAGGGGTTTCTGCCAACGCGAAAAGGTCGAAGACAGCGTCTGGAAGCAATTCAGGCAGAGACGCGCACCGTGGTGCTCTACGAAAGCCCGCACCGGCTGATTCGAACCCTGACCGATCTGGTCAATCTGATCGGGCCGCAGCGGATCGGAGGGATCGCCCGGGAACTCACAAAGAAATTTGAAGAGACCCGCCGGGGAAGCCTGCAGGAACTGCTGGACTGCTACCGTGAAAAACCTGCGGTCAAGGGAGAATTTGTCATTATGATTGCACCGCCAACCTTCCATTGAAACGATGTCCATTACGCACGTAAAATCCTTTACCCATAATCCGTTCGCCACCAACAGTTACGTCTGCCATAACGATTCGGAGGCGGTCATTGTGGATGCAAGCTGCTCCAATGAGCAGGAGGAGGCCGAAATCGCCGAATATATCCGTTCCAGTGATCTGACCGTGCGTCACCTTTTGCTGACGCACGCACACATTGATCACATCCTGGGATGCAGTGCACTGTCAAAGAAATTCGACCTTTTCTGGCAGGCCCATCCAGATACATCAACATGGCTGAAGGGAGCCCCCGCGCAAGCACTCCTGTATGGCCTTCGGATAAAGCCCGTCCCCGAACCCGGCAGATGGCTCAGGGAACAGGATACCATCACCTTCGGGCATGCAACATGGCGCATCCTCTATACCCCAGGCCACGCACCGGGCTCCATCTGCTTTGTTGACGATGCCAGTCAGTTTGTGATTGCAGGAGATGTACTGTTTCAGCAGTCCATCGGCAGGACCGATCTGCCTGGAGGGGACAGGGGAACCCTGATGAAATCCATCTTTCAGCAATTACTCACACTCCCGGATGAAATGACGGTGTACGCGGGCCACGGCCCACCGACCCGCATTGGTCTGGAACGAATGCAGAATCCCTTTCTTCAATAGCCCTCGCCCGCAGTATCATCCACAAGTGCGCGAACTTCCTGATCGGTCAGCCGCCCCCCCAGCCTCATGATGGACTGATAGACAAGTTCCCCCATATGTTCACAGGCATGAAACCGATCCTCCCCGTGATAGTCATCCAGGCTCGCCGCCAAGGTCTGTACATGGTCACGGTCTGCAATGCGATCTCTGCGCATCACTTCAAGTAATGCCTGCACACGGCCGTCACTTACACGAACCCGGTTGGCCATCAATGCCCGCTCTTCCTTGCGATATTGCTCAATGGCGGCCGGCGGAAGTACGTTCGCAACCGCCTCCATAAACGGTGCGTTGGCTTCATAGGCCTGCGGCCGATAAACCTGAATATTCCTGTGATGACTCTGCTGATCAAAGTCAATGGGGCGAAATCGATAGTTGTATTTCTCCAGATCCGGGGTAATGTCCACCACAAAATTCCCCGTATGCATATCCCCTAAAAGCTGCAGCAGACAGCGGGTGTCAAATTTGACAAACTGTTTGGCTAAGCGGACCAGATCAAACCGGTTCTCCGGCATTGCTGTAGCCAGAAATACATCCCCTGGAACCCCTACAATATGCTCTTCTACCGTCGTGTCATCCCGAACAAAATACTCAATCCGGCTTGGAGACAGTAAATGCTCAAGCTCAAGCCCGTAGATCCGGTTTGCATCTGTTCGTTTCACATAGTAGTAGTCAAAATTCTCATTGAGTGCATTCACAATCCGGACCCTGTAAGGAAGTGTATTTCCATATAAACAGATGTCAACACGATCTACATAGAGATGCTGGATGATGGAAAGATCTCCGTGTGCACGCAGATCTGCATAGGTGACAAGCAGATCATGATCAATCTCCTGCTGCTCGCTGGGCTGATAAATCACGCTGGCCCAAAGCGTATCCCTGCCATCCTCGTCATAGAGCGGCACCGATTCCACATACCGGGCCAGATCCTGATAGCGTACCCCCCTGACCTGAAGCCTTTCATAACGATTCAAATATCCTTTGAGATCTTCATTCAGAGAATAGAATGCTTTTTTCCGACTCACCAAGTGCCGGTTAAGACGAATTGAGCCTGTATCCGTAGTATTCATGAAACGTCAAAGCAAATACAATAAACCCCGCTTGATCCGCCAAAAAGATTTTTAAACAGCAGTCCTTATTTGGGGTACAATCAGGTGGTCAGAGCACATTAAATCTCCCCTCTCACACGTTTGATCCCTCTTTCAATGCCTGTATACGCTCTTCTGCTGGAGTATGATGGCTCAAAATACAGTGGATGGCAACGACAAAAGACACATCCCACCATACAGGCAGACATCGAAGAAGCCCTGCGAACATTTCTGCGCTGCGATCAACTCCGGATCACGGGATCCGGTCGAACGGACGCAGGCGTACACGCCCGGGGGCAGGTTGCGCACTTTGAATGCCAGGTAATGACCACTGTGCAGCGGCATCGCCTCGTCAGTGCCTTGAATGGCCTGTTGCCTCCCTCTATTGCCGTACGCGCAGCTGCAAAAACCCACGACGATTTTCATGCACGCTACGATGCAAGGCGGCGAACATATCACTACTGCATCTCCAGTGTACCGCTGGCACTGGATCGGAGTCGGCGCCTGTTTCTATCCTCTGTATTGGATTATCCGCGTATGAATCATGCGTGCAGCCTGCTGATTGGCACCCATCATTTTGGGGCATTCTGTCGAACGCAAAGTGCAACGGTCAATCGTGTCTGTACCGTACACTATGCGCAATGGGAGCCCGAGGCACGACCCGGATACTGGAAATTTGTCATTGAAGCAGACCGTTTTCTGCATGGCATGGTACGCACATTGGCAGGCACCTTAATAGACATCGGACGGGGCCAGAGATCTGTTCATGACCTGGAATATATTCTAGACTCCCGGGATCGCCGCAAAGCAGGCCCGGCGGCCCCCGCACATGCACTTATACTAGATCATGTAACCTACATTGTCCCTCTCTTTGACGGATGAATGGACCGGGACTTATGCGAAACTGCTGGTTGATCAGTCTGATCTTCCTCGCATGTGAGCGACCATTTATAGAGGCTGCCAAGCCTGAGCTGGTCGTGATTGCACCTGATTTGACGGAGGTACAGACCTCGACGATCATTACAATCAGGGTAGAATCTATACATTTCCGTGCTGTGGAAGGAGTAAATTTGAACGGCATCCCCATGGATCCAGCTCCCCCCGGGCCCGCATATTGGCAGATCCAAATCAACCTGCGCCTCGGTCTGAATACGTTTTTTCTGGAAGCAACCGATCAAGAGGGAATTTCCCGAAGGGATACTGCCTATGCCGTGTTCCTGCCGCATCGTATTTCCCGGGATGCACCTGCATTGCCAGAGGGGCGAGGCGGCCATTCATTGGTGCGCCTCCGGGACGGAAGCCTTATGGTGACCGGAGGCACCCGTCAACAGATGAGCCCTGCACAGGGAGAATCCTTTCTCTTGCGCCGCGGCTCCGATTCCTTTGTCCAAATGCAGCAGCAACTGCGTAAACCAAGAACCGGACATACGGCCAGCGTCCTGCCAGACGGCCAGATCCTCATCGTCGGAGGCAGCCGCATTGATTCCCCCGGCAGCGTAAGCGATTTGATTGAAACCGTAGAAATTTATAACCCTGCTGACCCGGAACCCGCGTTTCATGAAGTCCCCGTACAGGGACAGCCTATCCGCCGAGCCAATCATAGCGCGATCATCCGGCAGGAGAATGGCGAACTGCTCCTTGATCTAGTCGGAGGCTATGGGGATCTGCGCTACGGCTCCAATCCCTTCTTCGGGATTCGCAGGGATCTGCGTACTTTCAGAATTGAACCGGATGGGCTCACAGCCCTGAATACCGTCGCTTCCGCTCCATCTATTGAATATCCAACTGCGAATCATACTGTAACCCGCGCCTCACCCGACTCGTACTTTATATTGGGAAGTCAATTTGAAAATGGAACGGCGATGAATGGAAATATGCGTATAGACTATCCAAGGGGGGCCGGCCCCCGTCTGTCTCAATTACCCGGGCTGCTGACTCCCCGTACCATTCATGCAACGGCCCCCGTTCTGAATGGACTTTTTGCGGTTTTCGGCGGTCGGATAGAATCTTCCAGAGTCGCGACACAAATGGAGATCTTCCACGAACAGACCCATCAGTTTTTCTCCATGCAACCCTCACAGGCACTTGCATACCGCTATGATCATACTGCAATCTCAAGAGGAATCCGAACGGTGCTTCTGGTTGGCGGATTTAACCCGAATGGAACATCTATCCCGACCTCCGAGTATTTTGTTACACTCTCTGAGTAATTCTTATAACCCCCTTATACTCATGCGGCGTGACCGAATTCTAAACTGGATTATTATTGCGATTGTGGTGTTGGTCGTAATCCTGCTGTTTAATCTGATCCTCGGATTGGTTGTAGGCCTGGCCAGAGCTGCGATCCCCATCCTGATCATTCTTTTCGTGGTTGGCCTCGTTTTACGGTTCATTGGCACACGGCGCACCTGATCAGGCGTATGGCACTCTCGCGGTTGCTTGAACCGGATCGCCGCTTTATGCGCTCCGCCCTCCAACAAGCCGAACAGGCAAAAGAAAAGGGGGAAGTACCCGTTGGTGCGGTCGTTGTGTGTGGTGAGCAGATCGTGGGCCGAGGACACAATCTGGTCGAGTCCCTTCAGGATCCAACCGCCCATGCCGAAATGATTGCCATTACTGCCGCCTGCGAAACACTCCAGTCCAAAGTTCTTCGAGGCTGTACGCTTTATGTTACCCTTGAGCCCTGTCCGATGTGTGCGGGGGCAATCGTACTTGCCCGGCTGGATCGTCTATGTTTTGGTGCAATGGATGCGAAAGCAGGCAGTGCCTCTACGCTCTACAATATTCCGCAGGATGAGCGGCTCAATCATCAGGCAGAGATCGTCAGCGGCGTGGAAGCAAGTCAGGCAGAGGCACTGCTCCGGGATTTTTTTCAGCAACTCCGAAATGTGCCTTCCTAGATCCCCCCGTCATCACATGCCGTATCCATCATAGCAGCCATGAAAGACCTCGTAATTATAGGGGCAGGCCCCGTCGGTCTGGCCTGCGGCATTCAGGCAGGAGAACACAACCTGAGCTCTATGATCATTGATAAGGGCACGCTCGTCAATTCACTGGTGGGCTACCCCACGCACATGGAGTTCTTTTCCACCGCTGAACTGCTTGAGATTGGAGGCCACCCCTTCCCCACGCTGTCCACCAAACCTACACGCCCGGAAGCCCTGAAGTATTACCGCCGGGTTGCCGATGTAGAATCCCTTGACCTGCGACTCTACGAGCAGGTACAGCGTGTAGACGGCACGGACAACAACTTTTCAGTTGTAACAACGAAAGGAACCTACCCCTGTCGTAAAGTCATTGTGGTTACCGGATTTTTTGACGTTCCGAATCTGCTGAATGTCCCTGGTGAAGAACTCTCAAAGGTTACCCACTATTATCGGGAACCCTATGCTTATGCCGGGCAGAAAGTGGCGGTGATCGGAGCAAAAAATTCAGCCGCCAAAGCGGCGCTGGAGTGCTACCATTACGGTGCAGAGGTGACCCTCATCCATCGCGGCGATGCGCTGTCGGGCAAAATCAAATACTGGATCAAACCAGATATTGAAAACCGTATCCGGGAAGGCAGTATTGCTGCACATTTCGGCACCCGGGTGACCGCCATTGAATCAGAGAAATTGAAACTTCACGGCCCCGGAGGGGCATTCTTCCTAAGCAATGATTTTGTGATTGCAATGACGGGCTACCGTCCGGATTATTCCTTCCTGAAGGCATTAAATATCACCATCCAGGAGGATAGATTCCGAACCCCGTTCCATCATTCCGAAACCTTCGAGACGAATCGCCCCGGTCTCTATATTGCCGGGACCGTCTGTGGAGGTCTCCGTACCAGCCGCTGGTTCATTGAGAACGGGCGCTTCCATGCCGCGCAGATCATGCGCCATATAACTACAGGAACCGTAGAGCCGTTAAAACTAGGTCAGCGTTACTGGAAAACAGCCGAGTAGATATCCGCTGCCGATCATGCCGCTGTGCAGAGCCGTGAACTCGTATGGACCTGTCCAACCCGGCCCCTCAATGTTCGATATCCCGGACTGAACCGTCGATAACCGAAACAATTGGGAATGTCGAGTAGCCGGGGGGATTTTCACCCCCCGGCTCTCACAGAACCGTACGTGAAACTCTCGCTTCATACAGCTCTTACCATGCAGCCGTTGAGTATAACGGCCTTGCGTTTTGCGCCAAAGTCCTCCCGCTTGGTTGCTTCGTTGCCTTACGCTGCATGGTTCACCCCCTTCGCTCCATTCCCATTACAGGAATTTCCACACTACTACGGGATGATCCGCCCCTGTGGAGTGCGTTGGTACTCAATGTCTTGCGGGGACTGCCCGCTTGACACGCTCCCTTCACATCACCCCGACAGGTTCCCACGTTCCATACAAGGGCCCACATCGTAGTCTCGTCACGTATATGCCGGAGGCCGGTTGGCCAGTAAGCAGGCACCCGCCAACCTCGTCCCGG
>JAJEFL010000035.1:0-8189 GCA_022820435.1 Rhodothermales bacterium | reverse complement strand
CTGGGCCGGGAAGTGATGACCCTGCCGGCGAAGGAGTTTGAAGCAGGTGCGAACCGGAACATGGAGATCAATGCGGTGAACCTTGCTTCGGGCACGTATCTGTACCGGATGATTGCAACCGGAGCAGAGAGCCGGTATGTGAAGACCGGTCGCATGACACTGGTGAAGTAACCTGCACCGAGTCGCCTCACGACCTGGTTAAAAGAAACAGAGCGCCCCGGTATCGGAAGATGCCGGGGCGCTTTGGGTATGGCGAGGGCCGAAATCCTGACATCCCCTGTAAACAGGATAAACGAAGAAAAAGGGCCGGCATCCCGCAGTGCGGAATGCCGGCCCTGTTGTAGCGGGGGCGGGATTCGAACCCGCGACCTTCGGGTTATGCTTACCAACTACGATTTTCATCGCCGATCCAATGGGACCGTTTGTGGTCTGGACTTTCTCTTCACCCTCGGCCGAACCGTTAGGGGCCTGCCATTAAGTCTCTACACCTTCCCTTAACGGGCTTGGCTCGGGATTACCACGCGACCGGCTTCCCCGAATTTGACAAGATTTCACGTGCCAGTTTCCTTTCGCACGCAGCCCACACACCATCGTCAAATATACAAACTCAGAAGTGCGTCTTCTGCAGTCAGACGAAGGTGAGAATTGAGCCCGATGAGCTACCACTGCTCCACCCCGCGAAAAATTATCCCCTTATATTCTGCTGTATTGAATAGGTTCCCGTTCCGGTTGGCACCGCAATGCAGATGTCTTGTTAAAGGCCTCCTAGATCCACGGATCTGCTCATTTTTCGCTTAATATCATTAAAATATAATCTTAATCAAATGGCAATAATCAAAGCGTTCGCTGCTCTTCGGCCCACTTCGGAGGCAGCGGAGCATGTAGCTTGTGTTCCTTATGATGTGATCAGTACGGCGGAGGCTCGTGAACTGGCAAAAGGGAAACCGAACAGTTTCCTTCATGTGATTCGCCCGGAAATTGATCTGGGTTCCGATATCAGCGAGTATGATTCCGCAGTCTATCATAAAGGAGCCGAAAATTTGCGTCGCTTTGCACAAAGCAAAAACAGTTATCAGGAAACAGAACCCTCACTGTATGCTTATCGTCTTCGTATGGATGACCACGAACAGGTTGGTATTTATGGTCTTGTATCTGTGCAAGAATACAAACAGGGGACAATCCTCAAGCATGAAAATACCCGCCCTCCAAAGGTGAAGGACAGGACCCGCCACATTGTGGAACAGTCGGCCCATGCGGAGCCGGTGAATCTGGTGTTCAAGGACGATGCTTCGGTCATGGCGATCATGGATGCGTGTACAAAAACAGCCCCGTTATTTGATTTTGCGGCGGAAGATGGAATTCAGCACACTGTATGGAGATTTGCGGACACCGAACGTTTGGTGGAAGCGTTTAAAGGAGCGGATCCCGTCTATATTGCGGATGGGCATCACCGGTGTGAGGCGGCCTGGCGGGCATGGAATCAGACAGGAATTCCGGGCAGCGATTTTTTTCCTGCGGTATGCTTCCCGGCAGGCAGCACACGGATTTTACCCTATAACCGTGTCATTCGTGTACAGAATCCAGAAAAATTAATGAAGGAGATGGATGCAGCCAGCATGATCAAAACGTTCACCGGAAATGCTGAACCGTCTGGCCAGGGAGAGGTATCCCTGTATGCGGCAGGTGCTTGGCATACCGTGATACTGCCTCCAACAAAGCGCGGCGGCGTTGCGGATCAACTTGACGTTGCCCGTTTGGGAGAGTTCATTCTTGAACCTTTTCTGGGAATTACCGATCAGCGTACAGATCCGAACATCACGTTTGTCGGTGGAATCCGGGGAACAGATGAACTTGTGCAGCGGGTGGAGACCTCCACGCACCCTTCGGTCGCATTTTCCATGTACGCAACCAGTATGGATGAACTCCTGGCGGTGTCAGATGCACACGAACTCATGCCCCCTAAATCCACCTGGTTTGAACCGAAGCTCCGGAGCGGGCTGCTTATACATCGTTTTGGATAGTCATGCGTGTACTTGTTGCGGACAAATTACCTGAGAAAAGCATTACGGTTCTAAAGCAGACCGGACATCATGTGGTGGCTGAAAACTGTTCCGACGATCAACTTCAGGAGGCGTTAATTGCCCATAAGACAGAATCGCTGGTGGTACGATCCACCAAAGTGACGCGCAAGATGATTCAACACGCTTCGTCGCTTGAGTTGATCGTGCGGGCCGGGGCGGGCTATGATTCGATTGATCTGGAAACTGCATCGGAGTACGGGGTGTTTGTTGCGAATTGTCCAGGAAAAAATGCCAGCGCGGTTGCCGAGTTAGCCATCGGCCTCATGATCTCGCTGGATCGTCAGATCCCGGATAATGTCATAGATGCACGGGCAGGGAAGTGGATGAAAAGTAAGTACGCAAAAGCAAAGGGGCTCAAAGGCCGCGTACTCGGGATTGTCGGTATGGGGGAAATCGGCCGGCTCGTTGCTCAAATGGCACAGAGCATTGAGCTTCGAGTGGTTGCATGGAGCCGGTCCCTTACTCCTGAATCTGCGGAAGTACTGGGGGTAGAGTATGCAGACAGCCCGGTGGAAGTTGCCGCGCAGTCCGATATTGTTTCATTGCATGTCGCTGCAACGCAGGCCACCTTCCATTTGGCAGACCAGGATTTTTTTGCGGCAATGAAACCCGGGACGTTTTTTATCAATACCACACGGGGAAGTGTGGTGGATGAAAGTGCTCTGCTTGCCGCACTGGATAAGCATGGAATTCGCGCTGCTCTGGATGTGTTTGCCGACGAACCATCGTATAAAGAAGGTGCACTCGTGACACACTTGCATAAGCACCCTTCGGTATATCTGACCCATCATATTGGAGCATCAACCTTTCAGGCGCAGGAAGCGACAGGGGATGAAGCGGTACGTGTCATTAACACGTATGCGAATACCGGTGTGGTTCCCAATTGTGTCAATATTGCGGTTCAATCCTCGGCGACACATTTAATCACCGTTCGGCATCTGGATAAGTTGGGAGTGCTTGCCCGCGTTCTGGATTTAGTACGCAAGTGCAATCTGAATGTACAAGAGATGGAAAACCAGGTATTTGCCGGTTCTGTGAATGCGGCAGTTGCACGAATTCGTGTGGTTGGCAAACCTCCCGCGGAACTCTCAGGTTTGCTCAAAGATATCCAGGATGTATTAGCTGTTTCAGAAATCAAACTTTAAATTTATGACTTCCACGCAATCTAACCGTTTGCATAATTTTTCGGCAGGACCGGGTACACTTCCGCTCTCTGTTCTTGAGGCGGCCCGTGAAGAGTTGCCGGTTTACGGCAAAACGGGTGCCTCCGTGATGGAGATATCCCACAGATCTCCAGAGTATATTGCGATTGAAACTTCGGCCCGTGCGCGGATCCGGAGTCTCCTGGGGCTCACAGAAGACTGGCATATACTGTTTCTTGGAGGAGGTGCCTCCATGCAGTTTCATCAGGTGCCACTAAATTTTTTGCCTTCAGATGGGCAGGCGGGGTATCTTCTTACGGGAGTCTGGGCAAAGAAGGCACATGCGGAAGCGTGCAAGATTGGCCATGGTCGCATTGTTGCTTCCAGTGCAGAGTCAACCTTCAATTACATTCCAGATCCGGAATCCTGGGTGCTGGATCGTCGTGATTCGTATCTGCACTATACCTCAAATAATACCATCTACGGGACGCAATTCCATTCTCCTCCAAATGTAAACTGCCCGCTTGTCTGTGATGCATCCAGTGATTTCTTAAGCTGTCCGATTGAGTTGGATCGCTATGGATTGATTTATGCGGGGGCACAGAAAAATATCGGGCCTGCCGGCGTGACGGTCGTGCTGGTACGAGATCGTTTCATGAAAACCCGTAATGCATCCCTGCCAACCATGTTAGATTATGGAACCCATGCGGCCAAGTGTTTCAATACTCCCCCGGTTCATGCAGTTTACATGGTCGAAAAGGTGCTGCGCTGGTTGGAGGAGCAGGGAGGAATTCCAGAGATTCAGGCGGTGAATCAGAAAAAAGCCAGACTTTTGTATGATGCCATTGATTCCAGCGAATTCTACCGGGGGACGGCCCAGAAAGCGTCTCGCTCCCTGATGAACGTAACCTTCCGGTTAACAAACGAGGAACTGGAGCCGGTATTTATCCAGCGGGCGGCGGAGCACGGGCTGCTTGCACTCAAGGGGCATCGGTCGGTTGGTGGAATGCGTGCATCCATCTACAATGCATGTCCGCTGGACTCGGTGAATGTGCTGATTGAGTTCATGAGAGATTTTGAGAAGAGAAATGGATAATGTGACATCAGCATCAAGAGGTTCAAAGAATCCTGTCCGGGCGTTGTATATTTGCTCTGAAGTATCTTGATCATGACTCTAGGAATCGTTCGTGCCTCTGTATCGACTGAACACCGTGTGGCGTTGGTACCCAAAGTCCTCTCCTCTCTGACCAAGAAGGGGCTGGAGATTCTGGTGGAATCCGGGTCCGGTCAGGGAGCCGGAATTTCGGATACGGCATTCCGTGAGGCAGGAGGGCAAATTGTATCTGGCGAGGAAGCCTGGAATTCCGATATTGTCGCATTGGTGGGGCCCCCTTCCGACCATGAGATGGAGCGGTTGAAAACGGGGGCGGTGGTGGCAGGTTTCCTGCAGCCGCTGGATACGCCTGCACGGATGTCTAGGTTGGCGGATTGCGGAGTGACCGCGCTGGCAATGGAACTTGTACCGAGAATCTCACGGGCGCAGAAGATGGATGCACTCAGTGCCATGGCATCTCTGGCCGGCTATAAGGCGACATTGATTGCCGCAAATCGCCTCCCTAGATTCTTCCCCCTGCTAACCACCGCAGCGGGGACGGTTCGCCCTGCGAATGTGACGATTCTGGGGGCTGGTGTGGCCGGGCTGCAGGCCATTGCAACCGCCCGAAGGCTTGGTGCCCGCGTATGGGGGTACGATATTCGTGAAGCTGCACGGGAGGAGGTCAAAAGTCTCGGAGCCCAGTTTGTGGAACTGGAACTCGAAATGGAAGATATGCAGGATGAAGGTGGCTATGCCAAAGCATTGATGGAAGCCAAAGCACAGCAGCAGGTGAAACTCCTTGTCCCCCATCTGGCGAAGTCGGATGTCGTTATTACAACGGCCTTAATACCGGGGCGCCGTGCACCAACTTTAGTGAGCCAGGAAGCAGTGGAAGCGATGAATCCCGGTAGTGTTGTCGTCGACCTTGCGGCCGCCAGCGGAGGGAATTGTACACTGACGGTGCCGGACGAAGTGATCATCCATCACGGCGTTCAGATTGTTGGCCATACGAATCTTCCATCCACGGTGCCGGCAGATGCCAGTTTTCTGTATGCACGCACAGTTTCTGCAATGATTCAGGAATTTATGCAGGATGGGAGATTTCAGACGAATTTTGAGGACGAAATTTTCAAAGCGGTCTGCGTTTGTCATAATGGACAGGTGGTGCATGAACGCATTCTCAGCATGATTCAATCCTAAGCCTATGACTCCTTACACATTTTTTATACTGGCCATGTTTGTCGGCCGTGAGGTATTGAGCAAAGTTCCACAGACCTTGCATACTCCATTGATGTCCGGGTCCAATGCAATCAGCGGAATCACGATCATTGGTGCATTGGTGTCGGCGGGGATGGTTGGAGGCGGATGGGCAAAATGGCTTGGAGTGGCGGCTCTGATTGCGGCGACCATAAACGTGGTGGGTGGCTTTATGGTGACCGGCCGGATGTTGGAGATGTTCAAGAAGAAAGCCGAGGACTGATGCCGCCAGGACTCATTGAAGGGATCTATCTTTTTTCTGCGATCCTGTTTATTGCCGGATTGAAGAGACTCCAGTCTCCGGTTACAGCACGGACAGGGAATCAGATTGCAGCACTGGGAATGCTGATTGCGGTGATTGCCACGCTCTTCTCCCAGAAAATTCTCACGCCGGTGGAAATGATTGGTGGATTAGCAGTGGGAGGACTTATCGGGGCCGTGATGGCAAAGCAAGTCCAGATGACCGCAATGCCCGAACTGGTGGCAGCATTTAACGGGTTCGGCGGCTTGGCCTCCGCACTGGTCGCAGCCGCGGAAATCGTTCGGATGGTCCTGAGCCAGGAGATATCAATTGAAGTTACGCCCAGTGCATTTCCGTACATAAGTATCCTGGTGGGAATGGTGACTTTTTCGGGGAGTCTCATTGCGTTTCTGAAACTTAGCGGCAAGATGACGGGGAACCCGGTGGAGTTCCCCGGCCGGTATCCAGTGCTGATCATCGGTACGGCTCTGATTATCGCCTCCATCGTATGGATATTTTTTGGTGGAGATCTGATTCTGTGTCTTTTGATGCTTGCCGCTCTGGCGTTCATCTTTGGGATCCTGATTGTTCTTCCGATTGGCGGCGCAGATATGCCAGTGATTGTGGCATTCTTGAACGCATTGTCAGGGCTGGCGGCAGCAGCTACGGGTTTTGTACTGTCAAACAGCGTTCTGATCATCAGTGGTGCACTAGTTGGGGCTTCGGGGATGATGCTGACCAATACCATGTGTGTTGCCATGAATCGAAAATTCTGGCAGATCATGGTTGGGGGTTTCGGGGGAGATTCGCAGGAGGAGGGAACGGGGAAGTTGGCAGATGGGCGTACCATCACCTCTACAACGCCGGATGACACGGCAATCATGCTCAGTTATGCTCGAAAAGTGATTATCGTGCCCGGTTACGGGTTAGCGGTTGCACAGGCGCAGCATCAGGTGCGGGAGCTGGCAGATGTACTGCAGGAGAAAGGGGTGGAAGTCAAATATGCCGTTCATCCTGTGGCGGGGCGGATGCCGGGGCATATGAATGTGCTTTTGGCAGAGGCGAATGTGCCGTACGACTCGCTCTTTGAAATGGACGAGATTAATCACGAATTTGAATCTACCGATGTCGTGCTTGTGATTGGTGCTAATGATGTGGTGAACCCGGCGGCCCGCCATGACCGCTCAAGCCCGATCTACGGGATGCCGATTTTGAATGTTGATCAGGCACGGGCGGTGGTATTTTTGAAGCGAAGTATGCGTCCAGGATATTCGGGGGTCCCCAACCTGCTCTTTTTCGAGCCGAATACGCGCATGCTGTTCGGGGATGCGAAGGATTCGGTATCGGAGTTGATTACCGAGGTTAAGGCGGTCTGAGTGTGAACAAGCAGCCGAACAGCAACCAATGCTTTGTGTGTGGTCGAAATAATCCACACGGTCTCTACATGTCTTTCTATGATAATGGAGAGGATGAGGTAGAGTCTCATTACCGCGTCCCTAAATGCTTTGAGGGATACCCGGGAATTGTTCATGGAGGGATCCAGGCAGCGATTCTGGATGAGATCGTCGGGCGCGTATCTTTGATTGAAGATTTTCATGCGTTCATGATGTCGGTGCGGCTTGACGTAAAGTATCGACATCCGGTTCCGGTTGAAGAGCCGCTCCATATTGTAGCGAAGCGTGAGGTAATACGGGACCGCTATGCCCGGGCGACAGGGATGATTTACCTTGCGGACGGAACTCTGGCTTCGGAGGCATCCTTGAAACTGATCCAGATTCCCGATGAATTTCGATTCAAGGGAGATCCGGCGGCTGAACTCGGTTGGCGTGTAGATCCGTGAGAAATTTGGATGGTGATTGAGGTCACTTCAATTACAGCGCTGTTGCCTGGGAGGCGGGAAGTTTTTCCTCATGTGGAGGGTATGAGTGTGTCGTAAAAGTACACATAGCCAAGTATACCGAAATGAACAAAGGATAAGGAGATCCTCTGGTAATCGGCTGTATAGGCAGAGATTTCAAGCCACCCACAACTGTGATATTTAACCCATCTTCACAATTTGACCTGAAAATTAACTGATTTCAGGTCAGAATTCCCCCCTGATTCTCTTTTTTCGGGTTCGATGTTCGGCCCTGCGGCCCTCCGTTTGCCTTTTTAAAGTACGTTTTTTGACAAAATGTTCAATATAGTGACATTTTTGGTGACTTTGAAACCTTCCCAAAACCCCTACGTATCACCTCCTATTCACTATTTCTTACGATCATGTTCATCCGGGCAAACCCTTACAAACTTAAAAATGGAGACATCGGACACAGTCACTACCTGTTGCAATCTCAGTGTGTACAGGGGGTCTCCAAACATAACAAACTACTCAA
>JAJEFL010000152.1:0-27166 GCA_022820435.1 Rhodothermales bacterium | reverse complement strand
GTTCTCGTGCAGGAAGATGTTCCTGCCTGCACAAGTGTCCGCGTTCAGATGCGTGGAAGAGACAGGTGAACGGGGAAGGGAATGATGGATGCGGAGTGATTATTGCGCTATTCAAAGGCCATGATCGGGATTATGGACAATGCTTAGGGGGAGGGGCAACCTGTCGGTGTGCGGTCTAAGGGGGGATCCGGCGAAGAGGAAATGTATTGGACGGATCCCGCTCAATAAAGTATTGTCTGTGAACCGGTCACGCATGGAAGGGATCGGTATCACACAGCTGCCATCCCGCACATGTTAAAACGGCAGAATGCTTACGTCAGCGTGATTAACGACGGATATTTTCCAGGCGTACTCTGTGGCGGATATCGGATTCCTTTATGCGGATCGGAACATGGATTCCCAGAATTCATTAACTTATAATTCAGATTTTAAGTGAGGTGTCAATGAGACTTGTACCCCTGATCTTTCTGCCTCTGCTGCTGTCGTCAAATTTTTCGGGCATTGCGTTCGCACAGGATATTGCTCAGTTGTATCATGCAGCTGAGTTGGGCAATCAGGCGGCACAGTGGAATCTGGGCGTTGCTTATGCCAATGGTAAGGGAATAGAAGAAGATGACCAGGAGGCCTTAAATTGGTTTCGTCTGGCCGCCGAACAGGGGCATGTCAGGGCATTGGATACCCTTGGAGTGATGTACCGGGATGGCGATGGAGTTTCCAGAGACTCTAAAGCGGCTTTGCAGTGGTTCCGACGGGCCGCCGAACAGGGAGATACCCGTGCGCAGTTTCACACCGGAATCATGTATTTCAACGAACTTGATACGACGGACTATGAGGAAGCATTGCGCTGGTTTCGACGGGCCGCCGATCAGGGATCTTTGGGGGCTCATTACTATATTGGTTGGATGTATCTCCACGGGCTGGGGGTATCTGAAGACAGAGAAGAAGGATTTAAAGGGATTCGGTTTGCGGCGGATCATGGATTTGCCCTGGCACAAACGCTCTTGGGGGCGATGTATCAGTCGGCGGCGGAAGGCCTGCCTCACGATGAGGACGAGGCGGTGAAATGGTATCGACTGGCGGCCGAACAGGGAGAGGCGGATGCTCAGTATAGATTGGCAAAAATTTACCGCAGAGGTGAGCATGTTCCGCAGGATTATGAGGAGGCGGTGAAGTGGTACCGGCTTGCTGCCGAACAGGGAGACTGGAACGTTCAGTATGAACTAGGAATTATGTACTATCACGGTGACGGCATCACACAGGATTACAGTGAGGCAGCAAAATGGTTTGAATTAGCCGGTGAACAGCATCACAACGATGCCCAGTATTACCTTTCTCTCATGCATTACTATGGTGAGGGGGTCCCGTTAAATTACGTAAGGGCCTACCAGTGGGTTGACCTCGCTGCCGACAACTGCATGTCAGCTTATGGCTCGACAAAAAAAATGATTCGCTCCTCCTTAACCCCCGATCAATTTGAAGAGGCACAAAGTTTATTTCTTGATAGTTTAGTGTTTAGCACTTGCTGTACATGGACGCTACACAATTCACACTGGCCGTAAGCCCAGTACGATTTCCCCATTTACGCATGCAAAAACTGGCGCTTACATATACATGTCTCTATTCAGATTGATGTTGCCACCTGGCAGGTGCTGGACAGGTAGGCCCCGAAGTACATCCCACCAAAACAGACGGGAGCCCCCGCTACTGATTCCGTTCCCGCCTGATAACAAATCCGATAGCCACTTGTGGAATTGCTGTATCTTCATGTCTTCGGGCCCCCATGCGAAATTTCGGTGCTGTGGCATGGCAAAACGGTGACACCGTGGAATTGGAGTCTGGGTGATGCCGGCAGGATGTAGGGCGCGTGCTGAGCGGCGAGGGAACCCCCGTAGGGTTCGTGTTGTCCAATCAATTTCACAATCTCCTGCTGATATCCCATGACCGATTCCGTAGACTGGGCCGACGACATAAAAGACCGCGGGGAAGCCAAGTACTTCCATGGGAGAAAAGAAATACTTGCTCGTTTCCGTAAACGTCTGCAGTTCGCTGTAGATGATGCAAAGGAGGGAACTACATTCCTGATTCAGGCCGCGCCCGGCGCAGGCAAGACTGCCCTGCTCGCAGAATGTGCTCGACTGGCGAAGAAGCAGAATTTGGATACAGTGGAGGTGGATACCCGTGCACTCTGGAATACGGACAGCATGTGTCTGGCACTGGAGGACGGATGGATGCCTCTTCTTGACGAGATCGCCTCAGAGGGTGGATTTGATAAATGGATTCATGTCCGGGGGGCAGTGAAGTTCAAACTGCCGGGGCATACCCCCCAGAGTATCATCGCCCGGGGAAAAGCCCCGCTCTTGCTGATCCTGGATGAAGCACAGGAGCTGGGGCAATGGAAGGGGGCGGAACGTACGCAGGAAAACCATGAACTTGTACAGACATTCCTTGACAGGATCCATAACGGCAAACTTGCGTCCCGCCCTGTGATGTTGATCGCCGGGGGCCTGGGGACAACGAAGCAGGCATTCAAGAACATGGGGGTGTCCAGATTGAAAACCAATTGTTATGTCGATTTGGAGCCGTTAAAGCCGGAAGAAGAGCGAAAAGTCATCGTGGATTGGCTCCAGTTGGAGGGTAAGGCAAAAGGAGATCCTCTGCCCTGGATCGATGCGATTGCAGCAGAGCCCCATGGGTGGCCGCAACATATCGCCCTGCTACGCACAGGTGGCAGCCCTTCAGGTGCTGGCGGACCGGCGAAGGATGACCCCTTCGGGATTGAAGATGGTGCTGGAGGCGGGTCGGAAAGAACGGGCAAAATTTTATGAGGCCCGGGTGGAGGATTTCGAGGATGACGAACTTCACTGCATCGCCCGCATGCTTCGGGATGTGCCCCTGCGTCACAGTTTTACAAAACAATATCTGGTTGACACCCTCAAGGATACATACGGAGTGCCCAAGGCGGGCAGTTGTTTCAGCGGGCACTCCACAAAGGCATACTGGATAAGCGCAGTAACCAGTATATAATTCCAATCCCCAGCATGCATGACTGGCTGGTGACTCATTTTGGACATGATCAAGGGGGATCCCCTATTTTCATGCCCCTGTCGTCTGGTCCCCGTCTCTCGCCGGAGCGACCGCTGGATACGTACTATCCCTCCAGGGAATCGGATTGCAAACGCTGACGATCATGGAATATAGGCGGTTGGACTTGGGAATACACAGGGAACTTGTGTCCGTGAGACATTAAGTGACACACATTTATAATTCCCAAATTCACCGGTTTTCCAGGGCATTAAAGTCATCCACTTAACAGAGAACTTTAAGTGACAGCGACAGGGAAAAGTTACGAACGCCGGACATAATCTGATCAGCAAGACAAGACCGGCCAGTCATTTGACCGTTATCAAACCTCCAGGATTGCCAGTAGCACGCTGCTCAGCATCGACTCTCCCCCGGCAGCATCGACAAAATTCCCCTGCCCTTCCTCTGCCAGCTGCTCCAAAAATTCGAGAGCATCATCCGCATAAAAGTTTGCACGAACCGCAGATACATAGTGATCACTTTGAGATGAAAACTCTCTTGCGATCCTGAAGGCCGCCGCAATTCTATTTGAATAGGCAGGATTATCAGTAATTGCGATAATATATCGTTTCTCACTGTCAGGGCGCCATGTCTGACGAACGGCATGCTCCAATGCGGTGGTAACTGCTTCAGGGCCATCTATATTTTGTCCATTATCAGGATCTCTCATGCCGGGGGTTAACTGATCGACAAAGGACTGAATCGTGCTCATGTTGGTTGTTTCTACGATATCCATTTCATGGATTGGCTGCCGCCATCTACGATCCCCGAAGGCGACGAGGCCAATCCCTACCGATGGGGACAGCCTATCCAGAACCTCCGCCAAAGAAGATATTTCCCGTTTTAGTCCTTCAATCTGGTAGGTCATGCTGCCGGTCACATCCAGACAGATGACCAGATCCAGATGGGGGATCACAAAATCAACCTGCGATTCTGTGGGTTCCTCTTCCACTTCCTCTTCCTGTTGCGCTTCTGCGGCTTCCAGTTTTTCCTGGGCCTCGGCCAATTCAGCGGCTAAACTCTCAAGCTTTTCTTTTGAATCGCCTGTGTTTGGAAAAAACGGCAGCGAGATCAATGCCAACAGCACAAATGCCCCCATCCCGGAAGCGAACAGATCCAATGCAGACATTGAAAACACATTCAGTTCCCTGCGCTGCAGTTTCATTGTAGAATCGTTATCGTTAACTGAACATCCCCAAGTATAATCCGGGCTCCTTGCGGTAGGGGATGATTTTTTCCTGGCACCAGTTTCACCCCGTTGACCACCGTTCCGTTAAGGCTTTCCAGATCGCAGATCATTACCGTATCATTCACCAGTGTAAGGCGTGCATGCTGTCTGGACACGCTATTCTCTACAATAACACAGTTGGCTTGTGCTGACGAGCGCCCGAGGAGGATCCCGTTTGGTGCCTGGGCCAAAACTTCGCCACTTACCTTGACACGGATTTCTTCGTTATTTGGTCCAACGCCAGCGAGAAGCAGATCGGGGAAGGTGGCTGATTTCCGCTGGATCACTTCTTCGGCTTCCTGAAGTTTGATCTCCTTATCGGACAACTCTTCCTCTGCTTCACGCCGCCGCTTCCAGAACAGAAACAAAAGTGCAACGGCAATTAGAATCAGGAGTGCCGCAATCCCCCCAATCATCAGTTGGCGTTCCTGATCTTGAGTTCTTTGGGCATCCAGGCTGTCAATCTGGCTTTCCAGGGTTTCCAGACTGTCCAGAAACAGATTATGCTCTGCTTTGAGGCTGTCCAGTGCTTCCCGCGTCAAATCATACCGCTCAATGAGGCTGTCCCGTTCGGTAAGGAGTCGCTGACTTTCCTGTAACACCGAGTCCTGTTTTGCTTCGGTTTCGGTGATCTGGCTTTCAAGAATAGATTTTTGTCGATTGAGGCGTGCAATCTGTTCCGCACTCTGATTCTGGCTCTCTGCACTTTCATCCTCCAGGCTTTGAAGTTCGTTCTTAAGAGAATCAATATTTTCCTGCAGGGTTAAACTCTCCCCCTGTGCCTGAGACAACTGATCTTCCAGCGTTGGGCATGGATCTGTCGCCGCACTGAAGGCAATATTTTCTGCTCTGAGAAACGAAATCATCGCTTCGTAACTCTCACTAACTCCAACCATCATCTCGTCATCGTCCTCCCAGATTGATGCGACGGATATCAGTTCTTCGCACCGGTTCATGACTGGAACCCCGATTTCACTTGGATCTACCGCCATCGTGAATTTATATTGATATTCGATCAAACTATCTGGAGTTACCACGAAACTCACTAACCCTTTTCGCTGGATCCCATCTGGAAATGAAAAATGAATGGCGGCATTTGGGTGTGGAGGCTGTGAGGCAACTGCAACAATGGTATCTATCGCCAAGCCATCCACAGATACGAGGGCCATAGAGGCGGAACTCGCTTGGAGCGTGGCTAGAACCCTGATGCCGGTATCAGGATTTTCAATGAAAATCTGATCCCCCTGCTCTACGACTGCCGAGGCGGTCAGCAGAACTCCGTTGGCAACCCAGATCCCCAATCCTTCTGCAACCTCCTCACCGTCATTAAACACGACGACCCTGAATGTCGCACCATCTGTGCGAGTGGTAAATAAACTGAATACGGTTACACAGACCAGAATACTCACGAAATAATTTCTAATCATCATGGGATTTAACTATACCTGTACACGACCAGTGTTGCATTATCCTGCCCCGGCCTATTATGTGAGGTGACCGCTTCTAACACGGCTTCCACAATATCGGAGGGAGACGGCCGTCCTGCGGTTACGATTTCGAGTAATTCGTCCAGTGAACATGTCTCTATACCATCACTGGCAAGAATTACAGTATCCCCCGGCTGTAACTGATGTGGTTCCGCAGGTGCGTCAATATACTCAAGATCCGCTCCCTGAACGGCTTCAAGAAGAATGTGTCGCTGGTGAGATCGCTTCGCCTCTTCCCAGGATATCTCTCCTGCACGGGCACGCATATCAAGCAGCCCGCCGACGGAATGATCTGCATTAAGTCGAATAATCTGGCCATCCGTTATGAGCCAAAGCGGACTATCTCCAACGCTGACCCAATAGAGCAGGTCATGAACAATGACAGCACCAATCAGGGTTGTTCCCATATCCGATAATGCAGAATTATGGAGTTTCTCTGCATAAATGGCATTGTTGGCCCCATCTAGTGCGGCAAGTAATCGCCTTCGGGGATTCTCTTCCTGACTCGTAAGGAATGTATTACGAAATTCCTCCGCAGCGGTCCGGCCCGCCAGTTCACCTCCAGCAGCTCCTCCCATGCCGTCTGTCAAAATCAAAAGATAGTGTCCCTTTTTCCATTCAAGGTGGGAGCAAGCATCCTGTTGTGATTCCCGGCTCCCTTGAATTTGTCCTGATTCTGCCCAAACGTCCATTCCCGTAATCGCTTATTAATCTGCCCAGGTGAAGGACTCATCACAGAAAGCAATGAACCGCAGGGTCGTTGAACCCAGAACAATTTTGTCACCATGACTCAGGGGGGCCGCTGTCAATACCGGCTCATCTCCTAAATAGGTCAGGTTAACTCCAACGCCGGGTTGGATATAGAATTTATTGTGCCTGGGATCATAGGTGAGGATGGCATGGGTGTCCCGTGAAATCTCATCATCACCAAAATTGATCCGCACACGCGCTTTCTCCCCTCGCCCCAGCGTATTCTGTCCAGCCCCCAGTTGCAGCCCCCTCCCCTCACCTGGGCCATGTATGATCACCACCCATCCGACCACTGGGTCTGATGGAACATCAGCGGCAGTTTCCTGCTGAAGGGCGGATTTGGGGGGTTGGACGGGCTTTCGTGCGCCTAGGGCAATTCTCGTTTTTGGCTCACTGGATGAATGCAGAAATGGATCTGCAACAGGTTGCTCTCCCATCTTGCCTTGCGCTACCCGGGTTGGGGGTTCCTCCGGGACATTCTGGAGATTCCGCCCCTCATCCGAGGTAATATCAAGATCTCGAAACAGGTCGGTCTTCTTTTTGGGAAGCATAGAGGGCACATCTTCCGGTAGCCCGTCAGGATTTAATTTTTTTGCCATGGGGTCAGGATTCCTCCTCGTATAAGCGATTGATTAGATTATCTAAAACATACTGCCCAATTCCGTTCAGCCCTGATTCTTCACGGCCTTGCGCAATATGTTGCAGAAACACCAGAATTGCCGCCATGATCAAAGCTAAGAAAGTTGTATTAAATGCCAATCCAAGCTTTGAGGTCATCAAGCTGAACCATACCTGAACTGCCGCTGAATCTTCCAGGTTGGGCATGTTATTCGCGGCCGAAAGGGCCATTGCAATCCCAATAACCGTCCCGATAAACCCAAGGGTTGGAATCAGCCATACAATGTAGCGCAGGATGTTGTATTTCAGGTCGACCTCATGTTGGATCAACTCCAGACTGGAATTTACCAGACTATTGGCCTGATTCACGGATCGCCCGATCTGAAACTGCTGAATTGCCCGCAGGATGATCCGTTGAAGCCGATGGTTCTTGTACCTTGGCGACCGCATGATCCTGCGATAGATCGGGATCAGATCTTTTGACCTGAGGATGCTGGCATCATCATCCGGCAGCAGTCCTGCTTTGAGTTGTCTGATTTCGGAGTTCGCCCGGTTGAAGCGCAGAATCACCTCCGAGATTCCGACTGCGAACATCATCCACATCAGATTCTGGATCGTAAGTGGGTAGCGCGAACTCCCGCGATCAAACAGTATATCTCCGAGAAACATCTGCCCACTTCCAGCCTCGGGCACCGGGAGCAGAAAAGAGAAAAGACCGATCATGCCCGCCCCAACAAGAAGCGCAACCAGAATCCCCAGCACCCGACTGTTTGATTCTTTCAATTCAATATGATCAAATGCTACCATTAAATAAATCTATACAGTTTAATTGAAAATGTTCCTTGCAAATAGAAAATATTAGACTTCCCAAGAATCTTGAAACGCAACATTTAGAGAATTCCAGCATGATTATTCTTAGGAATCATCATGCTGCTATTGGATATACATCAAAGTTGATGTATATCCACCGCAACTCTCTGAATCCACGATTACTCCTAACCATGCCAATCTTCTCCATTTGCTTTAATTTAAAACATATTTGATACAAATTATATTTCATATATATATACAACTCTTCTTTGAGCAGCAATCAGTTTTGCTCCATCTGGAGAAAAAGCTACAGAATTGACAGTATAAGCACTCCCATCAAAGCGGCGAATCTCCTCACCCGTAGATACATCCCAAAGGACAGTATCAGAAGATCCGGATGCCAAAATTGTGCCGTCTGGAGAGAAAGCCAAACAATAATAGCTTCCTGATATACTTCGTAACTCTTGCCCAGTGGACATATCCCAAAGCCGAATAGTCTCGTCGTTAAAGGGGGAGGAAGAAGCCAGTATAGTACCATCCGGTGAGAAGGCTATAGACTCGACTCCATATGTATGCCCTCTAAAACGTCGTACTACATCCGTAGATAGATTTCGCACATTGATAATCCCACTCGTTAATCCCCCACCTGAAGCAATCAGGGTTCCATCTGGAGAGAAAACCACTGAATTTACATGGTAGCCACTCTGAGAGAATTGGCGAATCATTTCACCTGTAGCTGCGTCCCATAGTACAATGTTAGCATCACTATCCCATGACCCTGAAACCAATAGGCTACCATCTGGAGAGAAAGCCACCGACTGGAAAAAACTTTCTCCTCGTGGATCGGAAAAATCAGGAACCCAACTACCTCTGCTTGCATCGAATAGACTAAGTCCATATAGCGATATAGAGCTGGCATTCCATGCGACAGCTAAATGGGCACCATTTGGTGAAAAAACTACAGATTTAATACTTGCACTTAACACATCACCAAAATTAACTCTACGAATCTGTTTTCCCGTTGAGGCACTCCAGACACGGACACTTCCGTCAAGTGATCCAGATGCTATTTGTGTACCATCTGGAGAAAAAACTACAGACGTAACAGGCTCTGTATGTCCTCTCAGTGTTAGCATTCTCCGATTTGAATTCGTTCTCATCGAAGGAGGAGCCGTGCTTTGGTTTTGACCTGTTGTTATATGTGGTACTGTTAAAATCGTATCATCTACCACAGGGCTTGTACTTATCTCTTGACCGGCTGAATCAATTGACGAAATTCCCCGACTTAAATTTATGTCATGGCTCTTTTCTTCACTCAAAAAGAAGACCCCATATGTGACAAACGCTGTGATTAATATAGCACTGATTATAAATATCAATAGGGCTATGCTATGAATTTTCTCCTTAGCTTGATTCGGATGATCTTTAGTATCAGTTTGGCTCTCGCTCAACTCATTAACGGGCTTCTCATTCCTTTCTGATTCCATAAGAGAGGCCGCTATATTCTCCATACCAGTAGTATGGGGTTGTAGTCTTTCAATCAGGCGGGTGCAGTTTTGTATCCGATCATTCACATTAACGGTAAGACAGTCGTCTATGGCTTGAAGTAATTTGCTGGCGAAACGGCCTTTACCGACTTCTTTTGCTGGTGGTAATGGATCCGGTTGCCCTTGCATCATCTCAAAGGCTCTCTTCTGTACGGTTGGAGGATTTGGCGGGGAGAATGGAGGATTCCCGCCTGCAACTATTCGCCACATCACTGCTCCTAATCCATACATATCTGTCCAGGGACCAATTTCTCCTTCGCCAACCTGTTCCATCGCAGCATAACCATCCGTGTAGGGAGCAATGGATTTAGTATGCTTGCTGATTTCGTGTTTTGCTGCCCCAAAATCTATTAAGATGGGAGCACTATCATCTCGGCGTACTAATATATTGGACGGTTTAATATCTCTATGGCAAATATCGGCATCATGGATTTTTTGTAACCCACTCAACAAGGGTAATATCAAATCTAATAACTCCCCTTCGGTCAGGGGCTCTCCACGAGATTCACGGTATTCTAAGAGTTTAGAGAGTGACAGCCCTGGGACATAATCCATGATCGTATATGCGGTGCCATTGGCGCGAAATAAATCTCTACAGGTAACGATATTCGGACAGTCACGGAATCTCTCCAGTTGCTTTGCCTCTCGGAGAAAACGCTCTAGGCCCTCCTCAAATGGATCCTGAAATTCTTGCGTGATGGGCTGAACCGTTCCGTCACGACGGACGGACAGGTCGGATGGGAAATACTCCTTGATCGCAACATCTATCCCTAACTCCCGATGTTTTCCTTTATACACAATGCCAAATCCGCCCTGACCGATCACGGAGAGAATTTCGTACGTATTAAGGATGTGGCCCTGACTCAACATAGTCTGTCTAATCAAAGTTCAAATATACGTTAAGTCGGTCGAATCATGCGTTCACTGGAGGATGCCCTCCATTCCCGACAAGAAAAGTTCATGCCGCCCATATGTGATCAAGAATACTTTCGTATCTTCGATGATCCTAAGTTTGACCTTACAGAGTAACCTTACGGGAATTTTGACCGATTGGAAAAATGCTAAGCCAGGGAGATATCCTTAATGCATACGAGGTGCAGTCCGTGATTGGGCGTGGAGGCTTCGGAGTTGTCTATCAAGGCAACCATCGGGAACTGGGGATAGATGTTGCGATCAAGGAATATTTTCCTCCCGAATTATCGGTTCGGCAGAACCAAACGATCCAGCCCAGCAATCCTGAACTTCAAGAATCATTTGAAGAGGGGCTGAACCGATTTCTTAAAGAGGCGAAACAACTGGAGAATTTTCGTGACTGCCCCAACGTCGTTACATGCAGGGACTTGTTTCGTACCAATGGAACGGTCTACATGGTCATGGACTACATATACGGCCTGCCCCTATCGCTGCTTTTAGAGCAGCGAGAATCTCAATCAGCAGCCTTTACAGAACAAGATTTACTCAATTTGATTCTACCCCTGCTGAATGGACTGCAGACCGTTCATGATGCGGGAGTCTGTCATCGTGATATTAAACCATCTAATATTTTAGTTCGGCGCTCTGACGGGATCCCCATCCTGATTGATTTCGGGGCAGCCAAACACGAAATCAGCAGACAGACCAAATCATTTACCCCCTATACAGATGGCTATGCTGCGATGGAACAAGTAGGTGAAGGAAAAATCGGCCCATGGACAGATATGTACGGACTCGGTGCAGTAATGTGGAGAGTGGTCGCTGGGGGAAATCCTCCTTTTACGCCTCCAAATCCAACACCGATCCAGCGAAGAGCCTTTGAGGTGATGCAGGGCCGATCAGATCCATTTCCATCCGCAAAAGAGATTGGAAAAGGTCGATTTTCGGACAAGACACTTCAGGCAATTGATGATTGCCTGATCGTTAATGTGAGTAAGCGGACGCAAAGTTGCAGGGAATTGCTGAATGCACTTGACAAGTCTGCCATTTTCAGAGAAGACGATTCTTCATGGTATGATACGGACTTAGAAGACAATGAAGCAAAGTCGCAAAACTTGGCTTTAGGACAAGACAACAAGAACTCCACAACAGATAATCTCAAAGTGTCGAATGAGAAAGTTCTGATCCAAATAAGGCAAATGAGTAGGCCCGCTGCCAAACTATTCAAGGAAACAGCAAGAATTGTTGTACGTACCCGTCTAGTCTCTGCTTCTCAGATTGCAAATCAATTTTGCATTGACTACACGCGAGCTGCTGATATCATTACTCAACTGGAAAAGGCCGGTATCATCGGAACACTTGCCGATGGCAAACCCCGTAAAGTATTAATTTCCAATGAAGCGGCGCTTGAGGAACTATTTCGTCAACCATCCCAGTCATTTTCCACAATCCCTTCATCAACATCCAATTCACTTCCGGCAATGACACACGATCCAGTCCGCTCCATGACACAAAATAATAATTCTCCCATGCTTCATGCGCAGGATGAGGCCTCCTTCCCTTCGGTTGCGGGCTGGTTCTTTTGCGGATTGATCCTGGGGCTTATCGGGCTGTTGATCGTGTATTTGCGCTCACCGAAGGCACCCGTGAGTTTGATCGCACAATATCAAGGTGATGACCGCTACCTATTTGAAAAAGCTTATATTGAGATTCTCAAAGCCAGACAGGTTAAACTTACCTGGATTGGATTGATTTGCAACTTCATATTGATACCGTTCATATTTGTCTTCCTGTTGGCAGGTTTGTTTGGATTAGCGCTTGTTTGACGGGGTTTCCCCACGGTAGAGGCATCTAGATGTAATTCAAATCATGGCAGATCAACTTTATGGAATGAATGATATGCGGATGGATTCAAGCAATGTAAGCGATGGTGAACCGAAAACCTTCCATTAGTTCTCAAAAACATGTCAATGGGAACGCTAGAACAATGGCCAACTTCTCAAAGCAAGAGTATCAAGAGAACCGATTGGTTTACATAGAGCACCTCAAACTGGACAACACAATCAGAAATATAGCAACACAATTTGCCGGGAACCACTGTATTGATCATATACCTTCTGGCCTAGTAGAGATACCTTCACTCAGATCCCAGATATATTGAAGACAGCGTCAAGGCAGTACCTGATTTGTGCAGGTTATCAAGTTCCACGGATTAACTCAAACAAGGCGGTAACGATGGCACGTTAAATTCCATCACTTTATTCACATGATCCCTCCATTCGTATGACGGGTAGCAAAAATTCTCCAGTGCTTCATGCTGAAGTTGAAGCATCAAACCAGTCGGTTGCGGGTTGGTTTTTTATCGGCCTCATCTTAGGAGTAATCGGGATACTGATAGTGTATCTCCGTTCGCCAAAAGCATCCGTAACTCTGATTGCAGATTATGAAGGTGATGATCGCTATCTCTTCGAAAAAGCCTACATCGATGCGCTTAAATCCAGACAAGTCAAGTTTACATGGATAGGATTTTTTTGCGGTTTCTTTGTGTCCATATTATTTCTGCTGTAGATTTCTGATCGCCCATTGACTCTCGTCAAGGACATATATTATGAGATGCTTGTTATTTCTTTCCGCTCTGATATTTCTCATGTCAGAGAATTCAGGCAATATTGCAGCACAGGATATTAATCAATTACATCAAGCAGCAGAGTCAGGCGATGCCGATGCCCAATGGAACTTGGGAGTTGCCTATGCAAATGGTCACAGAACTGATTCGAACAATGAAGAGGCACTGAAATGGTTTCGACGCGCAGCGGAGCAAGGACATGCTAATGCACAATATAGTCTTGGAGGGGCCTACTATAACGGGAACGGCGTTCTGAAAAACTATCCAGAGGCTTTGAAATGGTTTCAACGCGCAGCTGAGCAAGGACACGGATACGCGCAAGGTAGTCTTGGATTTATGTACTACAACGGGGAAGGCACCCCAAAAAATTATCCTGAGGCTCTGAAATGGTGGAAGCGCACGGCCGCTCAGGGACACGCCAGAGCGCAAAAAAATCTTGGAATTATGTACGAGAACGGCCAAGGCATACCCGAGAATTACCCCGAGGCGATGAAGTGGTATCGCCTTGCAGCCGAGCAGGGGGATACTACGGCGCAACGTAAAATCGGGGATATGTGTGACAATGGAAGAGGCGTTCCGAAGAACGAAAAGGAGGCAATGCACTGGTACGAACTAATCGCCGAAAGGGGGAACAGCAGGGATCATTATACTTTAGGAATAGAGTACATGAACAGACGAAAATTTCCACGCAAGGATCGGATGTGGAATGATTGTAGTGATTGTAATTATTTCAACATGAGAGCCTATGCATGGTTAAATATTGCGGCCATGGAAGGGCATCCGTTAGCACTTGCCCGAAGAAACTTACTTCGTGAGTCGTACATGACATCTGATCAGGTAACCGAGGCGCAAAACCTGTCAGAAGAAATCCTCAATCGTATTGAATCTTCGAACTCACAAAATTAGAATGCCGGCTCCGAGCCACAGATCCACATGATCGTTATCGGACAGAAAACCGTATATTTCGCTTCGATCCATGCAGGAGTCGGGAATTGGATTGAGACCAGTGATCAACCTGCCAGATCTACAAAACATCACTGAAATCAACGTTCAGGCTATTTTATGGATATTTTTCTTCCGTAATCTTTGTCATTGAGAATATTTACCGATTAGAATTCATGCTTGGCCAAGGAGATCTTCTTAGAGAATATGAAATTCAGTCCGTCATTGGGCGTGGCGGATTTGGAGTTGTTTATAAAGGCAAACATCAGGAACTTGGGATTGATGTGGCCATTAAGGAGTACTTTCCCCCGGAATTATCGGTTCGGCAGAAACAAACAATCCAACCCAGTAATCCCGAACTTCAGGAATCGTTTGAAGATGGATTGAATCGTTTTCTTGATGAGGCGAAACAACTGGAGAAATTTCGAGACCACCCCAATATTGTTACGTGCAGGGACCTTTTCCGAGCCAATGGTACGGCCTACATGGTCATGGACTATATATTTGGACTGCCACTCTCTACGCTTTTAGAACAACGAGAATCTCAATCTGAACCCTTTACAGAACAAGATTTGCTCAGTCTGATTCCGCCCCTGCTGAATGGACTGCGGGCAGTTCATGAGCAGGGTGTCTGTCATCGTGATATTAAACCTTCCAATATTTTAGTTCGCCGCTCTGACGGTGTCCCCGTACTGATTGACTTTGGTGCAGCAAAACACGAAATCAGCAAACAGACCAAATCATTCGCACCCTATACAGATGGTTATGCTGCAATGGAACAGGTAGGCGAAGGAAGAATTGGGCCATGGACGGATATTTACGGACTAGGTGCAGTGATGTGGAGAGTAGTCGCTGGTGGGAATCCTCCGTTCACACCTCCCAATCCTCTGCCAGTCCAGAAGAGAGCCTTTGAAATGATGCAGGGACAATCAGATCCGCTTCCGTCCGCAAGTGAGATTGGTAAAGATCAATTTTCAGCCCAAATACTCCGTGCAATTGACAACTGCCTAACCATTAACGTGAACGAGCGAACGAAAAGCTGCGGGGAATTATTAGATGCATTAAATTCTTCAGTAGAATTACCGATGCAAACTAATCTCACGGAGCAAGCGGATCATGTGGAAGATGAATTAGTCCGAGCAAAAAGAGAGAAGGTCAAGGGCCGTATTGGATTAGTAATGTTCGGCGTAGCAGCAGTGATTGCGTTGGTGGCTTGGATTTCGTCACCGTCCCAGAGAGCTAAGCGTGCATGTGCAGAAGCGATTGAGTTACGGGCACGTTATGGCTTTGAATGGGAGCGCCCAAAATTCAATAATGTTCGCCGCGACGGGCGCGAAATAATACTGTCTGGACGTAATATCAGGATGCAAAACGGGTTCGGTGCTTACAGCCGAATGTATTATACATGCACCTACGACCTAGACTTCCCATTGCCCTCCGTTGATATAGTTGATCCCAACGATTAGTATTGAACCGGATCAAATCAGACTTGGGCATTCTGCTGGCATCAATGAGTCGTGATTGGCACTTTAATGATTGGTGAATAAATCACGAAGTTTCAGCCGATACCTGTGTATTCAGATACCCTTTGATAGATGTTCCAAAATCTGTTTGAGAGTGGGATTTGGCCATAATCTCCCGCCGCAATTATCGAAACCCCCACCTCACTGTTCAGCAAACTCAAAACGTAATCTGGAGTCCCATGTGCAATGTGCGGCCCGGCCCCGGTAAGCCCAGCTGGGCGAGAACCACCTCATCGGTGAGGTTATTGACCCGGGTAAAGAACTCCGCGGAATACCCCCGGTACAGAAGCAGCCAGGCGATTCGGGCATTCGTGACCAGCGAATTCGGGAGGGCAATCCGTTCGTTGTCTTCGCCTAATCCATAGGCCTGGCCGGAATAGGCACTCTCCAGGACGACCGAAATCCCCCCGCCAAACCGGTAATTCATATTGCACCGTCCAATCCAGGATGGCTTCTCAATAAGCGGCCGGCTGCCGGCAGGATTCAGTTCACGGGCACGCATCCCCGTCAGGCTGCAACCAAGTAACAGACTAGGAAGCACCCTGGAACTGACAGTCGCTTCAATGCCAAACACCCGACTCCCCTCAAGATTGACCCGCTTGCGCCGAGCCCGGGTCTCCCCCTCCAGAAGAACCATCTCCTGACCGATTGTATTGTAAGTCCGGTTGAAGAACGTAATGGCTTCGGCGGTGGTTTCGCCCCGCCCAACCTCAATCGCCGCCTCGGTGAGAAGAGAAGACTCCGGCTTCAGGTCGGGGTTCACCAGAAAACGCCCCAGCGCCTCCCCGAATAACTCCCGCATAGTCGGAAAACGTGTCTTGCGTCCGATTACGCCCCGAATCGTCACACCGGGATAAACCTCATTGGAAAGCCCCATCGTGACCCCCAATCCAGTCTGCGGACCGCGCTCAGGCTTATCTCCTGTCTTGGGGGTTGCAAGAACATCCACACTTGCCCCGATCATCACATTCACAAACCCGGATCGGGTGTACTCAATGCCGTTGCTGAGAATACGCTGCGAAAAAACTCTGTAGAGAGCCGGCCCCTGCACTTCAGTGTCTTCCTGCTTATGCGTGGAAGACAGAAGATTGATTGCCGCCCGAAGGGATCCGGAGTTCGGGAAATCACGCAGATACGTGAGCCGCGCACCGTACGTGTCATCCTCATCAACCTGGGTCTCCACTTGCTCAGAATAGGATTTATCGGAGTACTGTGCGATGGTCTGGCCAAATCTGCTTGCCCATGCTGCGCCGCGCAGAGTTCCGTCCAAAAAAGGAAATTGACCACTGAAAATGGCCATATTCGTGCCCCAGTCCGGATACCGCCAGTATCGTACATTGGCCTTGCCTGGATCCACATGCCCCTCTGGAGCAATCCCCTTCTTGCCATCAAAGCGCAGCAGTGACAACCCAATGCTCCCCTCCTCTCCAACCTTGAACGAAAATTGTCCAAATGCAGATCGCATCCGGCGGTCGGTATTGGTTCGCAGATCATTGGAGTCTTGACTGTAGGGCAGATGCGCACCCTGAGGAAGGCGAAAGCCATCCTGATCCGAGCCCCCCACAAAAACCGTCGATTGGAAATGCTCCGTACGGCGAAGCCACGTCATCCGGGCCTGCCTCGAACCATAGGAGCCAAGGATCCCCGATAACTGAGAAAAACTCCCTGGATTCCGGAGCTGTCTGGAGGTCAGGTTGATTGCGCCGCCGAGGACATTTGCTCCATACAGCACAGATGGGACCCCTTTGGCAATTGAAATTTCCCCGACCACCTCCGAGGGAATGAGACTCAAATCTATCCGATTGTCCCAGGGGATATTGAGCAGAGCACCGTCAAAAAACAGGCTCACCTGCCGCTCCCCTGCCCCCCGTAAATAGATCAGGGATTCCCCCCGGGAGTTCGTCTGTAAGTGCGCAGACGGAATCTGCCGCAGAACTGGATCAATAGAGGCAGCATCTGCCTGGGCAATTCCGGCCAGACGAACCTGCTGCATTGTGGAGATAGACGAAACACTAGGGGACTCTCCGGACGAGCGCACCACTATATCCCCTAGTTCATAGTGAATCAGCGAGTCCGTTGGAACCTGCGCCTGCACTGTGCCGGCAAGACACAAAGAAAAGAATATCCTCAGGATCATAGGTCCATGAGTGATCCACTTGCAGTCCGGTTCAGGGAACTACTCGGTGGGTTCCGATTCCATATCGGTCAAAAGATCCCGGAGTTCTGGAACAGGCCATGAACGGTTGTAATAATGGGGGCGGATCTGCCAGCGGCCTTCTTCGGCGGCCTGCCTCTCTGTGGTAACTCCGAGATGGATTCCCAGGTCGTGGGCGACCAAATTTCTCTGATGCTCCTTCAATTCCCGTTCACTGATGATTGCACCAAGCGCACGATGCAGCGGCCGATAACGATCCTGACCAACCCAGTTTGTCACAAAATTATCTTGAATCGCCGTGACCTCCTCCACCAGCTTCTTCTGTTTCTTGTTCATCTCCATGTACCCATCCAGGATCGCCTGCATACGCTCACGGTAAGGCGCTAATTCAGGATGCATTTCGGCGGCCTCGGTCAACATTGCTGATTCAACTTCAATCGTCGCAGCTTCAGCGGCGACCTGCTCGGCAGCCGCCAATATACTCGCAGCAACCTGATCATCGGTGCTGCCGCCATAGGTTCTGCATCCTGTAAAGATTAAAACTCCAATTAACAGTGGTGTGCAGCAGTATTTAGTCTCGGCCAATCGCATCAGATAACAGTTTCATCGGGGATGGTAACATTCTTTGGAATCACAACAACTCCATCGCGGATATAGAAATTCTCTCCGTCATGCTCTTGTACGCCCTCCTTATTGCGTATGATGCATTTATTTCCAATACGCACATTCTTGTCTACGATGGTGCCCTCAATAAAGGTATGATCTCCCACGCCAGGCTGTTCCGGCCCCTCAACACGTTCACGGGAGGTTTTTCCGTGCCACGGATAATAATCGGCTCCCAACAGAACGGAACTGCGGATTGTAGTGTGGTCGCCAATATGTGACCGGATTCCGATCACAGACTGATCAATGGAACTGTTTCCGATTACGCTTCCCTCGGAGACAAGACTGTCCGTGAGAGTTGCCCCGGATATCTTTGCAGGTGCAAGCATCCGCGCATTCGTGTACAGTCTCATATTGGGGTTGTAGAGCGTAAAACCGGGCTGGGGCTCTGCTAACATCAGACTGGCATCATAATAGGAGCGGATGGTTCCGATATCACTCCAGTATCCCTCATACGGATAACTGACAACCTTCACTTTCTCAATCGCCCGGGGAAGAATCTGCTTCCCGAAATCGTGATCATTCGGATGCCGGTCAAGTGCATTAAAGAGCACTTCACTGTTAAAGACGTAAATCCCCATGGAGGCCAGATACACCCGGCCGGCCGCCTCCATCGCTTCACTGACCATACTGGACTTTCCCGTGAGGTCCTGGGGTTTCTCGTGGAATTCCGTGATCTCCTGATGTTCATCGGTTTTGAGGATCCCAAACCCGGATGCCTCTTCTGCGGTAACCGGGATAGTCGCAACGGTCACCACTGCGTCACTTGACGCATGATGATCCAGGATCTTGCGATAGTCCATGGAATAAAGCTGGTCGCCCGACAAGATCAGCACATGCTTCTGACGGTAAATAGAGATGTGCGGAATACACTGACGAACGGCATCCGCCGTCCCCTGAAACCAGTTGGCGGAACGCTGAGTCTGCTCTGCGGCCATGACCGTCACAAACCCGCGCCGATAATTATCAAACCGGTAGGTATGTGCGAGATGACGGTTCAAACTGGCAGAATTAAACTGCGTCAGCACGAAAATCTTGTTGATATTTGAGTTGATACAGTTGGAAACCGGAACGTCAATCAGCCGGTACTTCCCCGCCAGCGGCACGGCCGGCTTTGAACGAAGAAGCGTAAGCGGAAATAACCGCGAACCGGCTCCGCCTCCGAGAATGACAGCAATGCAATCAGTCATGTGAGTTTCGATGATTCATAAAAAAACAGGACGATCCTGTAATCAATTAGAGAATTCTATGTGAGTAAAAGCGGGCGGTCAGCGGGAGATAGGTGGCGGATAGGCATGATATTGCAGTTGCGTTCACGCTGCTTATTATCCTAGCCCGTGGTCAGACGATGGTATCTCCACCGGGCGGATAGACATATCCCGGCTGGGGCCGTATTCGTCCACGAACCAGTTGTGCATGGAAGGGATCGGAACGATATAGTCCCCGTCTCGCTCGTCCAGTATCCCCTTGCGGAATACCTTGTCGAAGATGCTATCCGCCTTGGCTTCGCTACCTAAATCCTCTTTGAGTACGGCTACAAGGTCTTCCCTCGCGAAACGCTTTCCCTCCGGGATTGTAAAGAGGAATCCTGCAATTGCCTCACGCTGCATTCGAGTCAATCCCTTTGCCCTCCGCGTATAGTACTGTACCCGTCGTTCGCGCCCTTCCTCCAGCACATCCTTCAGCCCTGTCGGGGTCATCTTGCCCTCGTTCGCCCCCAGGTACCGTATTGCAGGCTTCATATACGCCAGAATGTGTTGGGGCCAGCCGTTCGTTTCCGGTGAGATTTTGTCAATCCAGGGATTGGGATTCCCCTCTGCCCCACCCTCATTGACGAGCCAATCTTTGATCACCAACCGAGTGGATGCTTCACTGAGCGGACCCAGGCCAACGAATGCGTCTCCTTCTATCCGTGACACCGCCAAAGATTCAAACACACTTTCGGTAAACCCCAAACCACCCGCAAGCAGAATCACAGGACGCTTAACTTTCCCGTTGTGGATATTATCAAGCAGTACGCGGGTTCGAGTGCGCCGATCACTTGGGTGGGGCGGAATGTCCTCCGCTAGACATTGCGCCTCATCCAGAATGAGGAGCAGTGCCTCTTTCCCGTCTTTTAGCACATCCAGCGTGGTGCGCGGGGTATCTATTTTTTTTGATTCGTATCCCCCGCCCGCCTTCATACTCCCCACTCCTGGCACATCCACTCCCCCCTCCAGATGCCCGCTCCATCCGCCTTCCTTCTGCTTCGTCTCCTGATCCAGTGATTCAAGCAGCGTGTTCGTATCCCAGAGATCGGAAGAATTGATTTCTGCGGTTTCCCACTTCGCCAACTCCGCAATACGCCGGCACTCGGCAAGCAGCGCAGTTTTGCCCGCACCGGGCGCGGCCTGAACAAGGAAGATTGTACCGCCACCCGTCCTCTTTGCCTCCCGCATCTGATCGGTAAATTTCTGCAGAATATCTTTCCGTCCGTGAAAGTACTTCGCAACACCACGGTCAGAGGCGAACGGACGCTCCGGCGGGATAAGGTCGGATGGCTTGCTCATGGTGCGATGACAGGAGGTTATTGGGGGGATTGGACGCTGTGCAGGGCGCTGAGGTTCCCGCCACACTCATATATCGCATGGATATAAGTAATGTCATTGAACATGAAAGAAGACTGAAACCGTTCGAATCACGCACGGTAAACTGCTTTGATGAGTAATGAGTCCAGATACGTCCTGAATGGGATCCAGACCCGGCTTCGGGCTTGCTGGAACCGTCTAATCACAGAGCGTGTGATCATCGGTCTGGTTCTGCTCATTATTACTGCAGCAAGTGGATTCGCCCTGCTCTTGATCCTTGAGATGCGTTTCTGGATGCCAACCCCCTGGCGTGGTGTATTTTTTTGGACATGGATTGTTGCGGCAGGTGCCCTTCTTTTTTGGCTTGTCATTCGCCCCTGGATTCAAGGATGGCTCCGCCGCTCACAATACAAACGTATTGCATGCACGGTAGCCGGGAAGCAACCCGCGCTGCAGAATCAATTGGTGTCACTGCTTGAGTTGTGTAATGGGGATGCAAGTCCTGCGCCACAGCCCCTGGTGGATCATGCGGTACGGGCGCTTGATACAGAAGTATCGAAGCTTCCACTCGTTGAACGAGTCAGTTGGCAACGGCCAATCTCCTGGAGCCGATATGCAGTTATTCCGCTTGGATTGCTTGCAATGCTGGTTCTTGCAGCACCGCAGGGGTTCCGGGATGCCTCCGTCCGCCTGTTCTCGCCCGGTACAGCCTTTGAGCGCCCCGCCCCATTTTCTCTCTTGATCACCCCCGGCAATACCGAAGTGACCAAAGGCGATTCCCTGCTGATAACTGCCAAGGCAGCAGGTTCGGAAATCCCGGAAATGGTGACCTTTGAACTAAATGTAATTGGCGAAACCCGCGTACGGTCCCAAATCGTTCGGGCTGATTCACTCGGCCGTTTTATTCATGAGGAAAACAATTTACGCCTGCCGCTGCGGTACCGTGCGTTATCCGGCCCTGTTACATCGGACTGGTATCAGGTTGAGGTCATTGATCGTCCGGTTCTCAGAAATCTGCAAGTCACCCTGCATCCCCCGTCCTATTCTGGACTTCCCTCGGAAGAACTCCCTCCTGGAACAGGGAATATTACCGCATTGCAGGGGACCCTGGCCGACATTCGAATCCGATCAAGTATTTCAGGGACCCGCGCCTGGCTTTCGCTGGACTCGGATCGTAATGATATTATTCTTGAAAACTTCACAGGAACAATTACGGTCCGTGATGAAACCAGTTACCGCATATTGCTGGAATCGTCCAATGGTGTCCGTAACCTTGATCCGATCACGTACTCGGTCACCCCGCTGTATGACCGCTATCCCTCGGTTGAACTCATCGCACCGGCTCCCCGGACGGACATGGATTTTGAACTCCTTGTTCCCCTGACCATTCGGGTTCAGGATGATTATGGATTTTCACGCTTTACCCTTTTCTGGCGGCATTCAGAGAGCCGCTTTGGAGATACCATGGATTCCTTCCAGGAAATGGAACTCCCACTCCCGGCAAATCCCGAAGTACAATATCTCTGGGATCTGGATCTGACGACCGGTCTGGACATTGTTCCTGGAGATGTGATCAGTTATTTCGTAACGATCTGGGATAATGACGGGTACAACGGCCCCAAAAAGAACTCCAGTGCAACCCAGGAACTTCGTCTCCCGTCCATCACGGAACGATACGAAGCGCTGGAAGCAACCCAGGATGAGACCGAGTCCGGCCTAGAATCTTTGTTAGAAGAGGCGGAGCAGGTACGTGAGGAGTTTGACGAACTCAAAGATGAACTCCGCAGAAAACAGGATGCCAACTGGGATGACCGCCAAAACCTTGAAGGGTTACAACAGGCACAGGAAGAACTCCAAAGCCGTGTGGAGGAACTCGCCAACAATATGGCCGACGCGGCGCAGCAGATGGAAGACCATGACTTGGTCAGCGACGAACTATTGGACCTGTTCCAGGAACTCCAGAATGTGACCGAAGAGATTAACTCCCCCGAACTCATGGAGGCATTACAAGAATTGCAGGAAGCCCTCTCGGAACTTGATCCTGCTGCGATGCAGGAATCACTGGAGAAATTTGATTTCAACGAAGAGATGTTTCAGGAGCGTATAGAGCGTGCACTGGAACTGTTCAAAAATTTTCAAGTGCAGCAGCAGCTGGAAGAAGCCGCCCGGCGGGCGGAAGATCTGCAACAGGTGCAGGAGGAGCTTGCAGAGCAAACCAGTACAGAGAATGCCCAAGAACCTTCAGATGATCTTGCAGATGAGCAGATGCTAGCATCGGATGAGATGAGTTCCCTTGAAGAGAAAATGGAGGAAATCTCAGATCGAATGCAAGAACTTCAGCGGGCCCCCACAAGCCAGATGAAGCAGCTCAACGAGCAAACGCAGGCGCAGGAACTTCCCGAAAATATGCAGCAGAATGCCCGGCAGATGCAGTCCGGGCAGATGCAGCAGGCCAATCAGGGACAACAGCAGATGAGTCAGAGCATGCAACAGTTGCAATCGGATCTCCAAAACATCCAGAGTGGAATGCAGGGGCAGCAGATGCAGATCAATCTCTCCGCACTCAAGTTGATTTTGAGCAATGTCCTCCGGTTATCCCATGATCAGGAAGAACTACGGCGCAAGATTGCAGATGCTGCACAGGAAAGTCCCTTACTGCGTGATTTTGCACAGGCACAATCCATCCTGGAAGCAGGTGGTGCAGTCGTTGCAGACTCGATTCAGTCACTCGGCCGGAGTTTGCCGCAACTGTCCCGAAATGTCCAGCAGTTTGCAGGCAACGCAATCTTCCACATGGCTTCCACTACAACTGCATTAACGGAGCGTGACAGCAACACTGCTGAATCCTACGCGGCACAGGCAATGACCAATCTGAATAATCTGGCATTGCTTTTGAGTGACCTTCTTGACCAGCTCATGAATTCTTCATCGAGTAGTGGCGGCGGGATGTCAATGGAGCAGATGATTCAGCAACTTCAGGAGATGGCTGCACAACAGGAACAGTTAAATCAGGCACTTGAGGAATTTTTTGGACGACAGCCAGGGGAGCGGCTGACCGCCGACATGCAGCAGCGCCTGCAACAAATCGCCGGACAACAGGAAGCCATGCGTCGCCAACTCACCGAAATGGCACAGGAGCGTGATCTGGCCAATCAGTTGGCCGGTGACCTTGAACGCATTGCACAGCAGATGGAAGAGTCCATTCAGGAACTACAGTCTGGTCAGGTGAATCGCCCAACGAGGCAGCGTCAGCAGCAAATTCTGACCCGACTTCTTGACGCATCACGCAGCCTGCAGGAACGGGGCCGGGAAAGGAAGCGTGAAGGTCGTCAAGGATCCGAGATTGATCGTACGAGCCCGGTACAACTACAGCAAAACATGACCGGGGACGAACTGCGACATGCACTGATGAATGCTCTGGAAAGCGGGTATGCAAAAGATTACCAGGAACTTATTCAGCGGTATTTCGAGCTCCTCCAGAACCAGCAATGAGATGTCGCCGTCTTGCAATCATCCGGTAAACTGCATCACGAAAAGGCCTGGGAAAGATCATGAGCACCTGTGCGACGATACCCCATAGCCCTTCCAAATGCTTCAATGCACGAAGGGCCGCCGTAGACGCTTCCCAATCCCCTTCAATGTCACTCAAAGTAACACATGAAGCATTAGGTGGAAGTTTCTCAAATGATAGACGGTTATGGTGATCATGCCTGCGCAGCCAATTCACTGAGTGATTGCAGAATTCGCATGTACCGTCATATCTCAACTCAGCCTTTTTGTCCATAAGATCACACCTCCATGAATGAACTTATACGGCTTTTCCTCAAATTAGGTTTTATTGGATTCGGCGGCCCCGCTGCGGTCATTGCGATGATGGATGATGAAGTCGTTACCCGCCGCAAGTGGCTTACCCGGGAGCACTTTCTGGATCTGGTCGGTGCAACCAACCTGATCCCCGGTCCCAACTCAACCGAAATGGCGATGCATGTCGGTTATGAGCAGCGCGGATTCGGGGGTATGGTCGTTGCCGGGCTCTGTTTCATTCTGCCCGCTGCCCTGATGACAGGTGTACTCGGATGGCTGTATGCTGAATATGGTGCGATCCCGGAAGTAGAACCGTTCCTTCGCGGCATTAAACCGGCCGTACTCGCAATCATTCTGGGAGCGCTGTGGCGGCTGGGAAAATCTGCTGTAAAAGCATGGTCACTGGTTCCGATTGGTGCAGCGGTGGCAATTGGGCTGCTGCTTGGGGTGAACGAGGTCCTTGCCATGTTAGCGGGAGGGCTGCTGGGGCTTGGCGGGCTTTATTTCTGGCGCCGCCGCTTGACGGCGATCAGTGCAGTCCTGCCCTTTTTGCCTGGATTACTGCAGACCCCCAAGGTGGAGTACAGTATCTGGACGCTCGGCTGGTTTTTTCTCAAGGTGGGCTCGGTCCTCTATGGCAGTGGATACGTTCTGATTGCCTTCCTGGAAGGCGGTCTGGTACAGACCTATGGCTGGTTGACCGAGCAGCAGTTACTGGATGCAATTGCGATCGGTCAGTTCACACCGGGCCCCGTACTCACTACGGCCACCTTCATTGGCGTATTTCTGGATGGCTGGCAGGGCGGATTGATTGCCACGGCCGCCATTTTTCTGCCGTCCTTTGTCTTTGTCAGTATTCTGAACCCGCTCATCCCCCGTCTGCGTAGGTCAACGCTGATGGGGTCATTTCTGGATGCGGTGAATGTGAGCGCGGTTGCTTTGATGCTTGTAGTCACGATCCGGTTAGGGATCAGTGTGCTGACGGGCTGGGCTCCAGCAGTCATCTTTTTACTTGCTGCGGTTGCGAGCCTGCGCTTCAAGGTCAACGCGGTCTGGCTCGTCGGGGGCGGTGCCCTCCTGGGTGTGTTATTGATTTAACGGATACAGGCAGAATCGTTTTAAGCCTACATACCGTGGTGATTTTGCCAATCTACGAAGAATATGTCTTGTAGTTTTTGATGGTTCTGTTCAGATGCATATTCACCAAAATGAGCCAGTATGATTTGTTTCGCAGTGGAAAATTTGCTGCACCTTGAACATCTTGCCTGGCTTATGTGTACTAATAATCTATCCAAGCCCTGTAAAAGTGAAGAAATCAGTTCAAATATCAATCTCTCCGAGTAGATCAGGATCTGGGAATCTAACGATTCAGGATGCCATGCAGCAGGTATGGGATTTCTTTGAATTGTTGTCTGATGAGGATCAGCAGCATGTGCGCTGGGTACTTGAAAATGCAACATTCAGTTCCCCCTTTGTCATATCAGCGAAGCCAATTGACACCCAAACCAAGGAACTGGCTTACGATGTTATTGACCCCATCGTGGAAGACATTGCATCCACGCTTACGAAACTTTCTTCTTTGCAGTCTCGCCCCGACAACCTCTCCGACAAGAAACAAGAGAGGATCAGACGACTTTTAGAACGAAATACTAACGGCATAGAAATGACTGAGTATGATTTCGGGCGGGGGATTGAACCGGTGACGATTGACCATAATTCAGCAGAGCGCAGCCTTGAACTCTTGAATAAACCAAGCAAATTAGATTTGCTAATGGCGACTTTTGCCCACCAGGAGTACGGCGCAATTATGGGTTCGTTACTTCGGTTGGGTACCTACTACAAACAGCCGGCAATTTACGTTAAGGATTTCGACACCGAAGACAGTATTTGGTGTCAGGTAGATAAGATCACACTTGAGAATTTGAATGAAAAAATACGGGCTAAACACGTCTGGGAGCGGCAGGATGTCTTGGTAGAAGGAGTGATTGATTACGATAGCAACGGAAAAATTACTCATATAACTGACGGAGAGGTCTCCTACATTGATCGTAAACATGTATCCATTGAAGAGCTGCATGATCCTGATTTTTCCGAAGGACTTCCCTCCGAAGAGTATTTAGACCGACTGAGGGAGGATTAATTTGACACACATACCTAAGTATTATTGGGATGCATGTGTCTGGATTGATTTGATTAATCAGTCTGACGATGACAGATTTCGGAGATGCTCCCATGTTCTTTCGGAGGTTGAAGAAAAGAGGGCCACATTATCGACATCAGCCTTTACCATTGCTGAAGTCTATAAACGAAAATGTGACGGAAAACCAGTATCTTTGCCCGAGGAGCAAGATGATTTATTTGAATCCTTCTATAAATCAGGTTCGGTTAGAATCATTGCGTTAAGCGTACGAATTGCCGAAATATCCAGACGATTATGCAGAGATTATTCCGAA
>JAJEFL010000072.1:0-21457 GCA_022820435.1 Rhodothermales bacterium | reverse complement strand
GTGATCGCTTCGTCTATGGTGTGATCCCCGGTAATCGTCACCGAACCGCCTTCCCTCCGAACCCGGATCGCAATCGTATCATCGCCGTCGTCCACCGCGCCTAACGCGGTCGTCAGCGTACATGGAGTTGCAACAGCCGTACAGGTGGCGGCATCCGTGCCGCCACTCACGGTGTCCACGTAGTAGGTGTCCTGAGAAGATGCACTGCGGGGAAGGACCAGAACGGTCAGCAGTGCTAGAAGTGTCAGAAGGGAATTACCCCCCCCCCCATTTTGTAATGTATTTCATATGTTTTTGGGCCTCGCCCGGTTAGTTTGATTAGAAAATATACGAAAGAGCATGCAATTATAAATGCATTACAATTCTATACGCCTGCATATACACATGTATGGAAGGAACCGGAGCACTTCAGTGAATCGTGCAAGGTGTGAAATCATCTCATCTTTGAAGGGACTCAACGGCTCACCCATTTCAATGCTCTGTGTACAAAGATGATTTTCAGAGTGGAGGTCAAGCCCTTTACCGGGTAGTTTCTAAGTTTTTCTGAGTAGACCAGCATCCTGATTTGAGCAGGGATAACACAGGGCGTGCCCCATGAAGGAGTTGGATTGCAAGCCAGTGTTCTATCCGGGTTGCTGTATGGCTGGCCGGTTCAGTCGGGCCATAACTCGGTGGTGACACGGTCGCATACATGCAGGCCTTTTTTGGTAAGTCGTATCAATGCTCCCTCTTGGATAAGCAGGCCCTGGAGTCGCATCGCTTTCAGTTCCTTCTGTTTATGTTTGAGTAGGTCGAAGCCGTAGTTTTTCCAGAGATGTTCCAGATCAAGCCCCTCAGATGTGCGGAGTGCCAACATGATTCTCTCTCTGACCAGTGTATCATCGGAAAGAGTTTCTCTGCTGTTTGCAGGGGACTCTCCCTTGATCACGGCCTCGTTATAGGAACGTAGACTTCGGATATTTTCCCACCTCACAGCACGGCCATCCTGCCACCAGAATGAATGCGCACTAGGGCCGACTCCGAGGTAATTCGTGTGATTCCAGTAGCGCATGTTGTGCCTTGAACGATGATTTGGATGGGCAAAACTTGACACTTCATAGTGCTCAAATCCAACCGACTCGAGGAATTCTATGGCGATTTGAAACTGCTCGGCGATTTGGTTACCAGAGGCAGGTTTGATCATTCCCCGCGTTACCTGCTTATGCAGGGGAGTATGCGGCTCAACGGTTAAGCTGTAAGTGGAAATATGCGTTGCACCCGTTTCTACCGCGCGGTGTAAATTCTCCTGCCACTCCTGTGTGGATGCCTCGGGAACTCCAAAGATTAAATCAAGGGACCAGCGATCAAATTCAGCATCATTGATCAACTTGCAGGCCTGAGCGGCCTGCTCCGAATTGTGACACCGATTCATAAAATGTAACTCTTCGTCCCTGAAAGATTGAACACCAAGACTGATTCGGGTAATCCCGGCCTGTTTAAGTTTTTCAAGTCCTGCAGCAGTGACATCCTCCGGGTTTGCCTCCAGTGTGATCTCACATGTTAATCTGACATCAAAGCAGGCATGAATGTGAGCCAGGATCCGGGTGATTGCACAGGGAGATAAGCGTGAAGGTGTACCTCCCCCGAAATACACGGTAGATAGGTTTATATCAGGGAACTTCCGGGAAACCTGAGTGATTTCCAGACAAAGTGCTTCAACGAATTCGTCATGACCGTGCTTTGTGGTCACGAAGTAAAAGTCACAATATGAGCACCGCTGTATGCAAAAAGGAATATGCACATACAGGGATACATCCTGATAGATCAGATCCATCGCAACAGCGATTCAGGGATGAGACCAGAGGATAGAATCAATCCAATTCTTCACCCACATACCACCAGTGCTGCTCTGTGCAATCTTGGTCGCCGAGGCATTTTCGAATACTGTCGTGGATAGATGGTACAAAGTCAGAATACTATCTTGCAACTCCTGATCTCTAATTTTTGAGTTCTTGCTTCATTCCATCCCCTGCGTTTTCCATGAACTTTGTGTTCATTGCTACTGAAATACTTGAGAATCAATGGGTCCCAATTGGCTTTGACGATCCATGATGATACAATCACATCCCCATGCGATCATCGTTCCGGCCGACATCGCATAGGCTGGAATCGCTACATTGATCTCCGCAAACTTTTCACGTAGATATTCAACAATCGGTTTGGGCAGTTCCCGCCACGCCACCGGGTGGTGTTACAGGACAAGCAGGAGATCTTTTTTCTGTCACATCCTTTGATCCTAGCCATAAATTCGTTGGTTCTACCTTCAGGCGTAATTGCCGTTAATAGTGCGGAGCAGTGGGTTTCTGGAGGAAGGCGGACGCATAATACAAGACAGTACGATTGGTTAAGCCCGCAAGCTTTTCGTATTGTTTGATCGGATTCTTGCGAGACAAATGCAATTTTGCTCTCTACAGTGTACCGCTGTAATGCAGTCGTCAGTTCCGGCCAACTAGGCATGGAAACCCGCGGATGTAGTCGTATTGGAACCCTTGCTCTCTAGACCCATCGGATTATCCCACGAATATCTTAGAGGAGGGGAATCGTCTGAATCATCGAGAAGTTCGGAGAACTCCAATAATTTGACGTATTCGTCATACTGAGCATTTGCATTTTTGAGGTGTTGAAAGACTTCAGCATCGCCGGGCCTAAGTTTGTGGTCATCCATGTGACTCGTATTTTGATTTGTGGCAGTGTTATCGGCTTGCATGAGCAGTAACTCAATGCCGAGACAGTGAAATACTGTGGAAGATGGAAAATCTGCAAGATATGATCTCCTGCAGACAGTACTGATTTTGCTAAATAAATCCACTCCCCAGTCCGCCTAATGAAAATTGGGCTTGGGATACAGGAGCATGGTACGACAATAGTGAGTAAGAGTTCAAAGGGGTGTTGCACACCGATGGGATGGATATTCGGCATAGGTTGAATCTGACCGCATCAAAGATATTACACAGCACGGCTGCTCGGCCCATGTTCAGCGCTACTTCTATAATGCAAAAATCCGGTATCCGGTCTGTTACGATGCTGCCTTTCGTCTGATCGGATCTGTACGAGATTGAACGGAAACTTCGTGACCAAGATGTATCCGATGCAGAGCGTTTGCGGCAGCGTCAAAGCAAGTCAGTCTCAATTTTGAATGAGTTGAAGACGTTTCTTGAACGCATCGGACGGCGAAGGGAACGCTTTGGTATACCGCTGCGCACTGTACGCTGAATCGGTGGAGAAGTTGATGCGATTCACCAAGAACGGAACCATTGAAATGGAGAACAGTCTCGCGGAGATCCGAATTCGACCGGTTGCATTGGGACGCAAGAACAATCTGGTTGCCGGATCGCACGCGGCGGTCTGATCTGTTCTCTGTTCAGTATCTGCATCTTACACTAGGTGAATCCCGCCTGAGTGCAGGCACCGTCGTGCCCCCAATTCCCGTCAAAAAATGGACGGAACACGCCAACTCCTAAATCATTGTCGAATCGACAGAAAACAGGCTTTCCGTATGGATATCGGGTATCCGATCCACGAAGCTGTGCCACAGATGCTTGCGGGTGGGCATGTCACAGAATAACCCCGAAGCGGACCGGAAGCTGCATTTCAACTGCGGAACGAACGACAATCAGTGAGGGGATCAATTCAACATACAGAGAAGTAGCCTGAAGGGAGAATACCCATCCCATGCCGGCATTGATAGAAGGGCCGGATTCTGCAGCGTTCGCATCACCGCCCAGAACCAGATTCGCACCAAGCCCAAAAATCAGATAAGGTGAGCGTACGTCTGCCGCATTCAGCGTAACAATCGCCGTGACCGTCGGATGAAAAAAATAGGCCGCATCATCCCGCCCCTTCAAGATGTAATTGATGAAGTTGGCACTGGTGCCAATGGAGAGATCCGGGTTGACTACCCAGGCGAGACGTGCGTCGATTCCAATGCCGACGGCCTGTTCCCCAGTCCCCAACACCAGACTCATCCCGGCTCCCAGCTTAGGGCGCTGGAAGATTTGGGCGTGCAGATCAGGCACCGTTGAAAAGGAGACGATCAAAAAGAACAAAATCCGACTAAAACCTAATCGCATAGCAGTAGTGTAAACTTAAGAATGGCCTCTCCAACCACAAGATACTGCATATGTTGCGGATGAACCGTATTCCTGCTTTGAGGTACGAACAGTTTTTGCAGATTCACTCCCCCTGCCGGGGGGGAATAGTCAAGATCCTGACATCACATGCCTCGTTCATGATGGCGGATGAGGAATAGCGGCAGCGAACGGTACAAAAAATTAGGCGGCTATGATGTATCTGCCCAATGAAACCCGAAGATACTCAGAAACAGAAATATGTCATTGAATACTGACGACGTACTCCATCTGGAGAGTACATTGAGTGAAGAGGAAGATCTGATCCGGAAATCGGCCCGAAGGTATGCACAGGATAAGCTTGAGCCCCGTGCACTAGCGGGCAATCAGGATGAGGTTTTTCATCCGGAAATCGCCAGAGAAATGGGAGAGATCGGACTCCTGGGGGCGTTCATTCCTGAAAAGTACGGCGGCGCAGAAGTCAGTTATACGGCCTATGGACTGGTGGCGCGTGAACTGGAGCGCATTGACTCTGGATACCGTTCATTTATGTCGGTGCAATCCTCTCTGGTGATGCTGCCCATCTGGAAGTTTGGCACCGAGGAGCAGCGGGCAGCCTTTCTTCCCCGCCTGGCCACAGGAGAACTCATTGGATGTTTTGGATTGACCGAACCGAACCATGGATCGGATCCAGGTTCAATGGAGACGACGGCCGTACGTGTAGAGGGAGGATGGATGTTGAATGGGACGAAAATGTGGATTACGAATTCCCCGATTGCAGATCTTGCGGTGGTATGGGCGAAGGCAAAAAAGTCCAGTGGAGATCCCGGTGTCATTCGGGGATTTCTTGTAGAGCGGGGAAGTGAAGGGTTCACAACCCCGAAGACCGGAAACAAGATGAGTCTCCGGGCCTCCATTACCGGAGAGATTGTTCTTCACGATGTATTCGTTCCAGATACCAGAGTCTTTCCCGAGGTTCAGGGACTCCGGGGACCGTTCACCTGCCTCAACAGTGCCCGCTACGGTATTATCTGGGGGGCTTGCGGGGCGGCAGAGAACTGCTTCCAACGGGCACGTCAGTATGTGATGGAACGGAGCCAGTTTGGGCATGTGCTTGGCTCCATGCAGCTCGTACAGACCAAATTGGCCAATATGCTTACGAACATCACGCAAATGCAACTGCTGGCGTGGAGGATCGGCAGCCTCATGGATGCAGGACAGGCCATCCCTGAGATGATTTCCATGGCCAAACGTAATAACTGCAATACCGCATTAGAGATTGCAAGAACCGCACGTGATATGTTAGGGGGCAACGGAATCAGCGGAGAGTTTCGTGTGATCCACCATATGGTCAATCTGGAGAGTGTGAACACCTACGAAGGTACATATGATATTCACGGCCTGATTCTTGGGCGTGCAATCACCGGAATTCAGGCATTTGTCCCGCGCGGGAATCCATCCGAATAGATTTATGTGCGGTGGCGAGCCAGTGTCCCTGCACTAGATGCAGGGACACTGGCCATGTCTCCGTCTACTGCTCCGCCAAATGGGCCTGTGCTGCCGAAAGCCGTGCAATCGGAACCCGGAACGGGGAACAGGACACGTAATTCAGTCCTAGGCGATAGCAGAATGCCACGGATTGCGGTTCGCCGCCATGCTCGCCGCAAATTCCAACCTTTAAACTGGCATTTGCATGTCTGCCACCTTCGGTAGCGATTTGAACCAGCTGGCCGACACCTTCCCGATCCAGGACCTGGAAGGGATCTTCGGGTAGAATCTTATGCTCTACGTAGCCGGGCAGGAATTTTCCCGCATCATCCCGGCTGTACCCGAAGCACATCTGTGTCAGATCATTAGTGCCAAAGGAGAAAAAGTCTGCTTCCTTTGCAATTGCTTTTGCCGTCAAGGCGGCCCGCGGAACCTCAATCATCGTCCCAATCAGGTAGTCGATACGGGTTCCCGTTTCGCTGAATACGGTTTCTGCGGTCTCCTGAATCAGGGCTTTCTGATTCCGAAATTCTTCAACGGTTCCAATCAGTGGCACCATGATTTCCGGGTGCGGATCAACGCCCGCTTTCCTGGCTTCGACGGCGGCCTCAATGATTGCCCGTGTCTGCATGATCGTAATTTCGGGGAAAGTGATTCCGAGCCGGCATCCGCGATGTCCCAGCATGGGGTTGAATTCGTGCAGTTCTGCAATTTTTGCTTCCACCGCATCAATGGAAACGTTCATGAGTTTCGCCATTTCTTCTTTACCGGCATGATCGTGTGGAAGGAACTCATGGAGCGGGGGATCCAGCAGGCGAACGGTAACCGGCATACCGGACATGGCCTGAAAGATTCCCAGGAAGTCTTCCTTCTGGAAGGGAAGCAGTTTGTCGAGCGCTGCCTTGCGTGCGTCTTCGGATTCCGCCAGAATCATCTCCCGGACATTCTGGATCCGGTGCCCTTCAAAGAACATGTGCTCTGTCCGGCAGAGGCCAATCCCTTCGGCACCGAAGGAAATGGCCTTTTCTGCATCCTCCGGTGTATCGGCATTGGTTCGGACTCCCATGGGGCGAACCTCGTCCGTCCATTCCATAAAGGTTGCAAAATCGTCGCTCATCTGGGCACCGACGAGCTCCTGTGCTCCGTGAATAACCTCTCCAGATGAGCCGTTGATACTGATCCAGTCACCCTCAGAGACAGTCATGTCTCCAGCCTTGAAGGATTTTGCCGCATAACTGATCACGATATCTCCGCAGCCTGCCACACAGGGCTTGCCCCAGCCTCGTGCCACAACAGCCGCATGACTGGTCATTCCACCTCTGGATGTCAAAATACCCTGGGCTGCATCCATTCCGCCAACATCCTCCGGACTTGTCTCAATACGGACCAGAATTACGTTTTCGCCATTTTGCGCCCATGATTCTGCTTCATCCGCGGTAAAGACAACCCGTCCGACTGCAGCGCCCGGGGAAGCGGGCAGCCCCGTGGCCAGAACGTCGTTTTGATAGGCGGCCTCATCTTTGAACCCTGGATGGAGCAGTTGATCAAGATGGCCGGGTTCAACGAGATCCCGGACGGCGGTGACTTTGTCCGTGATTCCCTCACGTACCAGATCCACGGCCGTGCGAAGTGCAGCACGTCCGGTCCGCTTTCCGTTCCGGGTCTGCAGGATATAGAGGGATCCATCCTGGATCGTAAATTCTATGTCCTGCATGTTCTGGTAATGTTTTTCGAGTGCAGTCGTCATTTCCACGAGCTCTTCATAGGGGCCGGGGAATTCTCTGGTCATTTCCGAGATCGGTTTGGGTGTACGAATGCCTGCAACCACATCCTCCCCCTGTGCATTGACCAGATACTCGCCATAAAGCTCAGGTTCGCCGTTTGATGGATTCCGGGTAAAGCAGACTCCGGTTCCACTGCTTTCGCCCATGTTCCCATAGACCATGGCCTGTACATTGACCGCAGTGCCTAACAGTCCCGTAATCTTGTTGATACGGCGGTATTTGATCGCACGCATGCTGTCCCAGGAATTGAATACAGCATTAATGGCGTGCTTTAACTGGATTTGCGGATCCGCAGGGAAAGAATGGCCGGTATGCTTTTCGTAGATTGATTTGAATTCCAGTACCAGAAGTTTCAGATCTTCTGCATCCAGGTCCAGATCATCGGTGACTTGTTTGGCTTCTTTCATGGACGCAATTGCTTCCTCGAAGTAGTGGTGGTGGACCCCCATCACCACATCGCCGAACATGTCAATAAAGCGGCGGTATGCATCGTAGGCAAAGCGCTCATTCCCGCTTTCTTTGGCAAGTCCCGCCACGACCTCATCGTTGAGTCCCAGGTTGAGTACGGTATCCATCATGCCGGGCATGGATTGTGCGGCACCGCTTCGGACGGAGACCAGCAGCGGTTTACGGGGATCGCCTAATTTGCGCCCCAGTGCTTTTTCAAGGTGGTGCACGCCATCCTGGATTTGATCATGGAGCCCTTCGGGCCATGTATGGTTATTGCTGCTGTAGTAGTGACAGGTCTCGGTGGTTACGGTGAAGCCGGGGGGGACAGGCAAGCCAATGGCACTCATCTCGGCCAGATTGGCCCCCTTGCCGCCAAGCAGGGCTTTCATTTCTTTCGAACCTTCGGTTGCTCCGTTGCCGAAGCGATAGACATATTGGGTGGACATAAGTAGTGTATCAGGTGATAGTTAATCTGGTGAAGGCGGTTCGCATCACACAGAACAGACAAATTTACTTCAAAATTCATTATCGGCACCAATGAGATACGCTATATTTGGGAACGTTGTACCCGGTTGTGCGTGTGAACGCCGCCAGAATCCATTTATCTCATGTTAAGTTTGGTAATTGTTGAGTCTCCGACCAAGGCCAAAACGATCAGTCGGTTCCTGCCATCGTCCCAATATCGGATCCTGGCCAGCTGGGGGCATATCCGTGATTTGCCCCGCAATGCCAGGGAGATTCCGGCCAAGTATAAAAAGGAACCCTGGGCAACCCTTGCGGTGCAAATTGAAAATGGCGAGTTCAAGCCCCTCTACATCATTCCTTCCGACAAGCGCAAGGTGGTCAAAGAACTCAGGGATGCACTCAACCAGGCGGATGAACTGTTGATTGCAACGGACGAGGATCGTGAAGGCGAAGCCATCGGCTGGCATCTGGTTCAGGTGCTGAAGCCAAAAGTGCCGGTGCGCCGGATGGTCTTTCACGAAATCACAAAAAGCGCCATTGGGAAGGCGCTGGATAATACGCGGGATATAAATCAGAATCTGGTTGAAGCGCAGGAATCCCGGCGAGTCCTGGATCGTCTGGTCGGGTACAAGATTTCGCCGGTACTGTGGAGAAAGATCGGCAAGGGAACCAGTGCGGGACGTGTCCAGAGTGTTGCGGTCCGGCTTCTGGTTGAGCGCGAAAAGAAGCGGATGGAGTTTTTGCCCGCTCAGTACTGGGATCTGGAAGCAACCTTACAGGCCGATACGGCGCAGTTTAAGGCGACGATGACGCATCTGGGGGAGCGCAGGCTGGCAACGGGGCGTGATTTTGATGACCATACCGGTGAACTCAAAAAATCTCTGGAAAATTCCGGAATCCTGCTTCTGGGAAAACAGGAAGCCGATCAGCTGGTTGCCCGGCTGCCTTCGGCAAACTGGCAGGTTACAAGTGTGACCTCCAAAGAAAGGAAGCGGAGTCCGGCGGCCCCGTTTATCACCTCTTCACTGCAGCAGGAAGGGAGTCGCAAGTTCGGGTGGGGGGCAAAAAAAACCATGACCGTTGCCCAGAAACTTTATGAGCGCGGGTTTATCACGTATATGCGTACGGATTCCATTACACTTTCCCAGGAGGCCCTCACGGCCGCGCGTGACACAATCACGAATACGTATGGAGAGGAGTATTTAAGCAGGCAGGTTCGCCGGTACAAGAGTAAGGTGGCAAATGCACAGGAAGCCCACGAAGCCATTCGCCCCGCTGGCGGGCAGATGAAGACCGCAACCCAGCTGGGGCTGCAGGGCGATGAGAAAAAGTTGTATGATCTGATCTGGAAGCGCACCGTTGCGAGCCAGATGACCGATGCCAGAATGCGGGATGTTCGAGTGATTTCGACGGCAACCCTTCCTGACCTTCCGCCTGCACAGTTTCGTTCCACCGGGCGGCAGGTGTTATTTCCTGGATTTTTACTGGTCTATGTCGAGGGGAGCGATAATCCTGAAAAAGTAAAGGAGAATGCAGAGAAGCATCTGCCGGATCTTGGAGTCAGGCAGCAGCTGCAGTGTCGGGGGCTGGAGTCAAAGGGGCACGAAACCAAGCCGCCTGCCCGCTATACCGAAGCCTCCCTGATCCGTAAACTGGAAGAGGAGGGGATCGGTCGCCCTAGTACGTACGCAACCATTGTCAGCACGATTCAGGACCGGGGCAGTGCCATCAAGTCCGGCTCAGCACTTGCTCCAACGCTCCGCGCATTTGCGACGAATGCGTTCATGGAGGAACGCTTTGAGTCGTTGGTGGATACGGGCTTTACTGCACAGATGGAGAAGCGTCTGGACGAAATTGCACAGGGCAAAGCGAAGGGGCAGGCATTTCTTTATTCCATTGATCAGGGGGAGCAGGGGATTCAGAGTCGCGTTGAAAAGGCAATTGATCAGGTGGATTCCCGGGCGATCTCCACCATTCATTCCCCCAAATTGAAGCAGTGTACGGTTCGGATTGGGCGGTATGGTCCGTATGTGGAGGCGGTCATTGACGGGAAGGAGCTGCGCGGTACGGTGCCGGACCATTTCTTACCTGCTGATCTGGATGATGAGACATTGCTTACACTCCTCAAAGCATCCAGATCACCCTCTCAGGAATTAGGAATTCACCCCGAAAGTGGGCAGTCCATCTTGCTTAAGAATGGCACCTATGGTCCGTATATTGAACTTGCCGAACCGGAAGGATCAAAAGAAAAACCCCGTAGAAAATCAATTCCTAAAGGGGTTGAACCGCAGGAGATCACGCTGGAACAGGCCGTGGAACTGCTGAGATTTCCCGTTGAATTAGGCATTGATCCCAAGACAGGAGAGCGGGTACTGTTCGATAAGGGGCAGTATGGGCCTTATGTAAAGCGGGGGAAAATCAATGCATCCATCCGGAAAAACCAGGGCTTAGGTGAGATCACGCTGGACGAGGCGATTGAACTGTTAAACAAGAAAGCTGCCAGTCCCCGCAGGCGCGGGCGAAGGCGTACAAAGAAGAAATAGCAAAACTCCTTCATTCAAGTCAGTCATATTGCGGGAATCGTTATAATGGAGAGAATAGAGGCGAAGTTCTTATGCGGACATCGCAGCACAGGGCTTCTCTTATCGCGAGGCACCATGCCAGTGGAAATTGAGGCTGCAATGGAAGGTTTGGCTGTTTTTGGATCAGAGTTTCTCGTTTGTTCATTTGAAAACGAGCGAATGTAGGTCCAGCCCGTAGAAGTCACCGGATGGTTTCGTTTATTCAGGGTAACCGACTTTTTGACATGTATACAGCACACATCACCGTTACACTTCGCCCGGCCATATTGGACCCGCAGGGGAAAGCCACGCATCATGCATTGCAGAACCTGGGCTTTGACCGGATAAATTCCGTTCGGATCGGAAAGTATATGGAACTTCAGATTTCCGCAGATACAGAAGAGGACGCAGAGTCCGCCGCGCGTGCGGCGTGTAAAAAATTGCTTGCCAATCCAATTATGGAGGATTATACGGTGCAAATTGAACCTGCAAGATAGGGATCATCCCGTCCATTCTTCAACCGGTATTTCCCATGATTCATACTGTAAAACAGGTAAGGGAACCTGCGAACGCATATTGTGACAGACGGAAAGAACATGATCCAGTTTACCTTGGAGAGATTTTTCTGGTGCACAAGTGCAGGTGATCAGGGATGAAGCGGATGCCTGCTTCGTCGCCTGCGAAAGGTACGGAATTGAGTAATTTCGGGAGTTCCATCAAATGTCTGGAAGAGGGTTGAGTCAGGGGGTGTGTCACGAATCTAATCTAATCTAAGAGACAGAGAGTTATGAGCACATTTTTTGAGATGTACGGAGGCGTTAATCCTTCCCGGGTGCAAAAGGAGTATGCGCATGCTCTTGCACCGAATGAGACGGTTGAGTACGCCTGTAAAACGGTACGGGACATGTTCATCGTCACGGATCGACGTATCCTCAATGTTGATAAGCAGGGAGTGACGGGGAACAAGAAGAATTACGACAGCATCCCCTTCAACAAGGTGTCGCGGTTTCAGGTTGAATACGGTGGGAAACTGGCGGGACTGGTGACCATTCGGTTATGGTCTAGTGGTAACGAAGTTGTGGAGGTTGTTTTCCACAGGAGTGCAGACGGGGAAGGAATCCAGAAGACGCTCGCCTCAAAGATATGCTGAATCATCCCCCCGGTGGCGGTGTCTGAAGGCGTTGTAAAGAATTGACGGGGATGATATGGAGGCGGTACAAGTCTTTACCCCACCATTCGATAGTGGAATTGATGCAAAAACCGGGCATTCCATGGTTCGAAACTTTCAGGAAACATGGTGATAAAGCGGAGATACAGGACGACTTGATCTATGAACAATTCCGGGAATTACTAAATAATGAGTCCAAAAGAATCAATATCTACTCCCCGTAAGGAACTACCTGAAAGCAAAAATTTCTGTTATGGTGGACGAGGATTCAGGCGGCCTGACCGGATTTCAAGCAGTCAAGGCAAGGAGGCAATTCAATACACACACCGCACGGGGATTGATCCGGGGCGGGTACACTGAATGGAACTTTTTGACCGGTAGTTCGTATATTGCAGTTCCATCTGATACAATGGGTGGGCTTTATGCCTTAGCACGGGGAGCCCTGCCGGTTATATTGCCGGGGGCGGTGAACCGTGAAGATCTCAGGAATTAAGTTCCTGGATTGAGTATTACTGAAAGCATTAAGCATCGATTTCGTGAAAACCAAGCGGAGTCGGTGCTTTTTTTTGAGATGATTTCAATTCTGACAACCGGCGGAGTTTCGTTGACAACTTGTGCAAAACTGACATTTTCCCGGCGATCCTGAAGGCAGACCCGCCCAGACGAACAGCATCTAAGATTCTTTGCCAATGCAAAAATAGGGGAATTACAAGAGAATCTTGACCGGCTCCAAAGGCAGGCACGGGGGGTTTAATGAGGAATTGCTTACCCCACCAGCGAAGCAAACCTGGGCCAGTCGTGACGGGATTCATTCTGGCCACACATAGCAGGCTCCGTAAAGTGTGAAGCCGCGGGGTTTGTCCAGAACCCGACAGAAGGGAAGGTAAGAGAAACATCCCCCTCTTGTGCTTAACGGTACAGATTCTACAGGTTCCTGAATAAGTCCAGACGGTCATATTAGCGGGCTGGTGAAAAATTTGTTGAACCGGGAGCAGTCTCATTTGGCTTGAACACGGAATCTCCTCAAATTTCAAGCCTCCACCGGTTCGCCAGATGAGGAATAAGTGAGCATCCTTTGTCCGAAATCCCCGGACCAAAATGCAGATTACAGCCCACTGCCAGCTACTTTCTGGAAGGGCAGTAAAAACCTTCGCAGGGATCCCCGCCGCATTCGCTCAACAATGTTCGGCCGTCCGATATGCGGCATAAGCTTTGTATTGCCGATAGATTGCGTATGCACCTGCACCCGCCATCGGGATTGCTGTCCAGTGATAGACACCATTTCCTATAAGAAGGCAGAGAAGCAGGCCCCCCGCAATAATAGTGGCCCAGAACTGTTGTCTGGGATTAAGAGACTTCTTCCATCTCATTACCAGAATTCCCAAAATAAGAACACCAAAAAGGAGTAGAATGGACGAGAATTCCATAGTTCTATCTATGAAGGTTACTGCGAATAGATCCCGTGGTACGGTGGAATCCCGCAAGTGGTTCCAAAATCAAAAAAATCAGAGTCGGCTAGTTCAGAAACTTGTAACTGAACTTGAGCAGCAGCACATTCACCGGGGGGAGATCAAAGGTGTCGGCAAACTGGCTGGAAGTGGATTGATCAAACGGAGAAATACCGCCCACATCAAACAGATCTGAATCGTCACTCGTGGAACGGGCCTGCGACCATACCAGATACAGCACGGATCCCGGACGATACTCCCAGCGAACGACGGTGTTGGTCTGCAATCGGCTGAATGCAAAATCATACTGCTTCGGGAATGCCGAAACAGGAACGAGCGTGTCCCGGTCCTGAAGCAGTTCAAAACTGGTGTATTGCCCTCTGGCGGCAAAAAGCTGCCCATAGAACTGAATGGCCAGGTTGGGAGACAGCGTGATGCCCGTACGCAGCGTGATGTCGGCAGAACGTGTATTGCGGTGGCCGTATACCGGTATGTAATGATTGCCGCTTTGATCCCAGGACTCCCTTGCGGCGAGTACACGGCGGAGTGCCGGGTTGTCGGGGACCGGGTGCCAGATCTGCGTCTCAGATGGATCTTCGTCACTCTCCCCGGCAATCAGGATCGTATCCCCGATAAAAGAGAACGACTCATTGGCAGCCCATTCGGTTGTGTTAATTTCACGCCCAAGTGCAATCTCCAGAGACAGGTTGAGTTTTGGAGTTGCAGTCCATTCCAGTTCCAGACCGGGTTCCATGATCCGCCCGCCATCCGCATAGATGATGCCTTCAATCGCCGGTTCCACACTCCATCTCCGGCGGGAATCGGTTCGGTAGCCCACCTCAAATTCAAACTCAAACGGGCGGGCCCGTTCATCCAGCCCGCGGGTTTCATACGCGTTGTATCCGCCAAAGAGATAGTCGGTCTGTGCGTTCAATTCCAGTTCACTGTAATCATTAAAGGTCCAGTCGGACCGGAAGAAGGTGCCGGTACCGTTGTGTGATTTTTTATCGTAGGAAAATCCGCCTCCAATGAATAACAGGGCCGATGCACGCCGGAACGGTCCAAATGGATTTCCACGGTTGATCTGATGGTTGACCCCGCTCACGAAGTTGACATAGTCGTTCTGCCGGAGGCGGCCAATATCGTTCGGGTTATAGCCATTGGAGACCACCGATGCATTCACGGAATAATTCCATATACTGCGCTGGCGATCCGCCCGGACATAGACGGAAAATCCCTGCTCAGATTCGCCATCGTCGGTGTGGTGGGTTGCACTGGTCTGCCCGGAAATCTTGAACCGGTTATCGAAAAAGCGAAAATCCCAGTCCGTTCCGCCGGTATAACTTCGTCCGCCATGGATATCATCATAGAGGGTTGCAATGCCGCCAATACTTGAAAGACTGCCAATCCGCTGCCGTACCCGTCCCACACCGTAGTGATTCTCGGGGTCATAGTCTTCACCGGTTGAGGCCCCGAAAACCCCAAAATCCAATCCTTTTTCGGTTCGTCCAGAGAGTTTTGCGGCCCCTAATACCGGTGCCTGGGATCCGATCCGCCGTGTGTACAGGAGGGCCCCGCCTCGCACGACATCAAAATTAAAGATGGACACCCCCTCTGTGAAGAATGGCCGCTTCTCGGGAAAAAAGGTCTCAAACGCCGTCAGGTTGAGTTCCGCAGGATCTGCTTCTACCTGTCCAAAATCCGGGTTGATGGTTGCGTCAAGCGTGATATTGGACGAGAGCCCAATCTTCAGATCCGCTCCAATATCTCCGGTATAGGATGAGGTGGACTCTTCGGAATCAAGGGTGGCATTGCCGACCGTATAGGGCGTCACCTGAACATTGCGCCGGGGGCGGATCTCAATGATGCCTTCCAGTGTGCCGTATTGGGCAACCGTTCCGCTCCTGCGTTCCGCACGTGGAATGAGAACCCAGTCACTGATCTCTCCAAGTCGTGGAATCACACGCCGAAAATTGATTCCCCAGCGCTGGTTCGGCGTGTCCGAGAAGCGAAGCATGGTGAAGGGAATCCGCATTTCGACCACCCAGCCCTCATTGGTGCTGCGCACTGCACTTCGCCAGACCGCATTCCAGGAAGTATCAAAGTCAAAGCCTCCGCCTCCGCCACCAAACTGGTTGTTTCCAGTGTAGATCCCATCCGCCTGCACGCCTGCGGCATTCACCGCAAAATTGTAGGCGGTCTTACGGTCCAGATAGGAATCAATGGAGGCGATAAACCAGTCCGCCTGGTTGAATTCATCCCGGCGGCCCAGTGTACGCAAAACCTGTTCAGGTTCGGTATCTCTCAGAACAGCACTGATAAAAATTTCACTTTTTCCATAGAGGACGCGAACTTCTGTTTTCTGTGTGGCGGGATCCCCCTCATTGGGAGAGTACTGTGTGAAATCCGTAGCAATGGCCGCCTCAATCCATGCCTCTTCACTGAGCACACCGTCAATCTGGATGTCCTGCGAAACATAGGACGCAGAGAGCCTGCAGTCTTCGGGGCAATGGGGAGTAAGGACTGCAGAGGGCAGCGTTCCCAGAAGCAAAGCCGACAGTACAAAAAACATAAAACAGAGAATCAGTTTGAAATTCGGTCACCTGCCTGACCCGCGCAAGGCACGCTTTCCCGCTTTTACGGCTAATTGATCTACCCGGTTATTGAGTTTATTGTTGGCGTGGGCTTTAACTTTGATCCATTGGACGTGATGTTTTTGGGTTTCATTCCACAAGGATTGCCAGAGATCTTGATTTTTGACCGGTTGACGCGTTGCGGTCATCCAGCCGTTTGAACGCCATCTTTTTACCCATCCATCAGTAAACGCCCTCTTAAGATACTGACTATCTGTATGAAGTTTTACATCACAAGGCTCCTTCAGTGCCTGCAGCGCCTGCAGGGCTGCATTGAGTTCCATGCGATTGTTCGTTGTATCCGGTGATCCCCCTGAAAGCACACGTTCCTTCTTTTTGTATCGAAGGATGGCAGCCCAGCCGCCTGGTCCAGGGTTGCCCTGACAACTTCCATCCGTGTAGATTATCACTTTTTTCATCAATTGTATCTCAATGCGATTTATAGATCAGGTTACGATTTATGTGCGGAGTGGTCATGGAGGTGCTGGAAGCGTCGCATTCCGGCGCGAAAAATATGTTCCCAAAGGAGGTCCGGCGGGCGGGAATGGCGGACAGGGCGGTTCCGTGATTCTTCAGGCAGATCAACACCTTTACACCCTTCTGGATCTGCGATATAATCCGCATCAACGCGCCCCCCGTGGTGAAGGGGGGCAGGGGAACAATCGTGCGGGGAAAGATGGCCGGGACCTGGTATTGCGTGTCCCATGCGGCACAATCGCCCGGATATCGGACAGCGGGGATCTTCTGGGGGAAGTAATACAGCATAACGATCAACTTATACTTGCAAGAGGCGGTCGGGGTGGCAAGGGGAATACATTTTTCAAATCGGCAACACGACAGGTCCCCCGTTATGCACAGCCGGGAGAGCCGGGGGAGGAAAAAACGATCCTGCTGGAGTTGAAGATGCTGGCGGATGTCGGTCTGGTTGGATTCCCGAATGCAGGTAAAAGCACGCTGGTTGCCTCCGTTTCCGCAGCACGCCCCAAGATTGCTGATTATCCGTTTACCACCCTGACTCCAAGCCCCGGCGTAGTATGCGTAGATGAGTATGAGTCGTTTGTGATTGCGGATATTCCCGGCATTATTGAGGGGGCAAGTGAAGGGAAGGGATTAGGGCTGCGTTTCCTGAAGCATATTGAGCGCAATGCAGTCCTGTTATTTTTGATCCCGGTGAGTTCCGATGATATGGTTGTGGAATTTGAGCGTCTCCTGCAGGAATTACACAACTATGACCCGAAGCTCTCAAAGAAGCGCCGGTTGATTGCATTATCGAAAGCAGATTTGCTCCCCAGGGACAGGCACGCAGATTATCTTGATCAGGTCCGCCGCCGGTTTGGTTCAAAAGAAGATGTGTTTTTGATTAGTGCGGCGGCCAATTTTGGATTGGATATTCTGAAGCGAGAGTTATGGGAATGTGTTCAGCGGGAGCAGGTTTGAGGTGAAGGATGAAGAAATCAAATGTTTTGATTGCCGAGACTGAGCAGCGTCTGGATGTGACGCTGGCGCACATGCCCGACGTCGGCTCTCGGAATCAGGCACAGAAACTCATTCGTGCAGGTCAGGTGACCGTAGACAAAAAAACGGTGTTGCGCCCGTCATATCCCATCCTGCCCGGACGCACCATTCAATGGATATCGCCTGCTGCGGAGCCGTTAACCCTCCTTCCCCAGGCATTACCGCTGGAGATTGTTTATGAAGACTCGAGTCTTGTGGTGATCAATAAGCCTGCGCGAATGCCGGTTCATCCTGGAGCGGGGAGGCCGACAGGAACTCTGGTAAATGCGTTACTGCATCATGTGGGCGGGAATTTGCCACATGCGCCGGAGGAGCCCTTTCGGCCGGGAATTGTACATCGGCTGGATATGGATACGACAGGGCTTCTGGTCGTTGCCAAAAACGATGCCGCGCACCGTGCGTTACAGTCTCAATTTGAAATACGATCTGTGGACAGATATTATATTGGAATTGTCTGGGGGGTGCCGGATCCCCGGTCCGGCATCATCAATGCTCCCATTGGCAGGTCGGCTCGTAACCGGACTTCGATGACGGTACGACCGGATGGGCGCACTGCAATCACCCATTATGAAACGCATGAGATTCTGGGGCCGGCAACCCTGCTGCGATTCAAGTTGGAGACGGGGCGAACTCACCAAATCAGAGTGCATTTGAGTCATATGGGACATCCACTGATCGGAGATGCAGTGTATGGGGGGGCAACCGTTAAGTATGGCCCCGCTACAAGAAACCGCAGGGCGTTTTATGCAAATATCTTTGAAGTACTCGGCCGTCAGGCATTGCATGCCCGTTCCCTTGGGTTTGTACATCCTGATTCCGGTGTCAGGATGGAATTTATGGCAGATCTGCCAGAGGATATGGTCTGGGCGATAGAACAGTTGCGGAAGGATTCGTCTTATTTTGAAGGAAATGTCGAGTAGCCGGGGGGATTTTCACCCCCCGGCTACTTGACATTCCCTATTTTGAACGTAGATAACCCATGGTCCTGTGAAAAGCACGTTTCAGACGATAGAGGGAACCAGTGACCTGTTGCCTGGTGCTCCGAAGGCATTGGTCCGCACAGAGGTATGGCACCACATCGAGCGTGTGATTCACGAGATTATGCGCCGGTATGGGTTTGCAGAGATCCGAACGCCCATTCTGGAGCATACCGGACTTATTGCACGAGGGATCGGCCAGCTCACCGATATCGTCTCCAAGGAGATGTATACGTTTGAGCGGGGGAATACGAATTATGTGCTGCGCCCAGAGTTGACCGCGCCCATCATGCGGTCCTATTTGCAGCATCATCTGGAGCAGCAGCCGGGAGTGCAGCGACTGTACTATCTCGGTGCATGTTTTCGCGCCGAGCGCCCCCAGAAGGGGCGCTACCGACAGTTTCATCAATTCGGAGCGGAAATCATTGGGACGGAAGATCCAAGGGCGGATGCAGAGATTATTGCCGTGATGATGGAGGTTTATCGGGCACTCGGGCTTTTAGAGACCAGACTTCGAGTCAACACCCTTGGAAGTGCAGAGACGCGGCCCAAATATCGGGAGGCATTAGTCAGATACCTTGAGCCGCATCGGGAGACGCTGACCGGGGTGAGTCAAGACCGTCTGTCTCGGAACCCACTTCGGATTCTGGACACAAAAGTGGAGGCTGAGCGCAAAATTCTTAAAGAAGCTCCCCGCCTGTATGCCTATCTTGATGAGGAGAGCCGGCGGAACTATGAGGCTTTGAAACGAATCCTTGCATCAATAGCTATCCCGTACGTAGAAGATCCGATGCTCGTTCGAGGTCTGGACTACTATACCCGGACCGCCTTTGAACTTGAGCATGACGGGATTGGAGCACAGAGTGCACTTGCGGGTGGAGGGCGCTATGACCTCCTGGCCCCCGCCATCGGGGCAAAGAAACCGGTTCCCGCAGTCGGCTTTGCCGCGGGGATGGAGCGCCTTATTCTTGCAATGGAAGGATCCGGGCTGCCCCTGCCGGAGTCAGATCCATTTGATGTATGGATGATTGCACTGGGCGATGCGGCGGGGGAAAAAGCATTCATATTCGTACAATCTCTTCGGAGGGCAGGCCTTCGGGCGGGACTGGAGTTGACAGGCCGTTCCATGAAGGCGCAAATGCGCCTTGCAAATCGTGCCGGTTCACGTTGGGTCGTCATTCTGGGGGAGAAGGAACTGGAAACGGAACAAGCAATCGTAAAAGACATGGTTACCGGCGAACAGATTGCTGTTCCCTTTATCGGGCTAACGCAAAACCTTACCGAAAAACTCAAATAATTATGTATCCACGTCTGCTTGAAATCCCGCTCCCTGTTGAATTTTTGGGCACGGATTCCATTACCATCTATTCATTCGGTGCAATGATGGCCATCGGGTTTCTGACGGCTGCCTGGCTGGTGCGGCGTGAATTAGATCGGTTATACCAGAAGGGAGAGTTGGAAGCCGTCCAGATTCCCGCAAAGAAGGGGCAGCGAAAGAAGAAAATGGTCCGCACAAGCCCGGCAGCTCTGGTTGGATCCATTACTGTGATTGCAGTCATCGGAGGGATCATCGGGGCAAAGATCTTTCATATTCTGGAAAACTGGGGCGACTTTGTGGTGGATCCACAGGGAATGATTTTTTCGCAGGGCGGACTCACCTTTTATGGTGGACTGATCTTTGCCGCGGTCGGCATTATCTGGTATATCCGTAAGCATCGTGTTCGCTTACCTCTCTTCGTTGATGCCATATTGCCGACCGTTATGCTGGCCTACGGGATTGGACGGATGGGATGCCATTTTGCGGGGGATGGGGACTGGGGGATTCCTGCAAACCCGGACTTGAAGCCCGGCTTTGTACCTGACTGGCTCTGGGGGGAAACCTATCCAAATAATATCCTTGGAGAAACCTTGCCCGAATCGGGGGTTTATCCTACATCCATCTATGAATTTGTGATGGCAGCGATATTGTTTGGGGTGCTGTGGAGTCTGCGCAATCATCCATTCAAGGCGGGTTGGCTGGCCTCGCTGAGTATACTCTTTTTCGGGATTGAGCGCATTCTGATTGAGCAGATTCGAGTGAACAATGTATTTGATGTTCTTGGGATGGAGGTCACACAGGCGGAAGTAATTTCGGTGATCATGATTTTTGTGGGGATCGCCGGCTTGGCGTTTACCACCCGGAAGAAATAGCATGGCCCGGACCGCTGCAGCGCAGTCGCTTGGGGGCTGGCTCAAAGAAGCAGACCGCTGCGTGAGTATATGGGAGTCACGCTGGGGGCCCTATGAGCTGCATCCTTCGCTCCGTGTAGATCATGAGGCGCTGAGCGCCTCGTATGAAGCCTACGTAAACCGGCTTGCGGGGAATTATCCGTTCTTTCATCCCCGCTATGCGGGACAGATGCTCAAGCCGCCGCATCCGGTCGCAATTCTGGGGTATCTGACGGCCATGCGTATCAATCCGAACAACCATGCACTGGATGGGGGGCCGCCAACGGCGGCAATGGAAAAAGAGGTTGTGACTGAATTGGCCCGGATGTTTGAGTTTCCAGAATCTGCACTGGGGCATTTGACCAGCAGTGGAACGATTGCCAATCTGGAGGGGCTCTTTGTAAGTCGGGAGCAACATCCGGACAAGGGGATTGCGGTCAGCCGGGAAGCGCATTATACGCATGCCCGGATGGGGTATGTGCTGGGCGTACCTGTAGAGACGATTCCTGCTGATCCACACGGCCGGATGGATTTGAATGCACTTGAAGATGTACTGCGGTCCAAGGAGATTGGAACGGTCGTCCTGACGGCGGGAACCACCGGACTGGGAATGGTAGATCCGATTGCGGACGCGATTCCTCTGTGTCGGCAATA
>JAJEFL010000008.1:0-8548 GCA_022820435.1 Rhodothermales bacterium | reverse complement strand
TGGTTGAAGAACTGCAGAGCCTGCGAATAGCCGAAAACAACCCTGCAGCAGAGGATCTGCTCAGGGGCTTTGAAGAACCGGATAAGCGGAGGGATCATGATCAAGATTGATGAGATCTTAGTCTCAGAGTTTCGGGGTATTTGATTTCGTGCATTACAATCAGAGTGTCTAGACACAGAGCGTAGAAACTTTGTGATCTCTGGGCCGGATGGATCAGGAAAAAGCAGTGTGGCAGATGCAATACAGTGCGGTCTGCGGGGAAGGTTTCACGGCTTAGCGGAAGGGGAACGGAGAACTTATCATTCAGCGAACATGCCCCCATGTGGATAGTCGAAGAAATCCGTCTGCACCAGCAATATCGCTCACGCTCAATATTCCAACCCCTTAATAAGACGGTCATCCTGAAGCACAATGGAGCGAATCCATCAAGCTTTGCTCTTAATCCAGAATAACAGTGGCGCTCGTACAGTAATAGAGAAGATGGATGGCACAACATCCAGAACATATGCTGTTATGCCGGGAAATCATCACATACATATCCGAACTTAACCCCTGGTATCGCAGGGTGCTCATCCGGTCGGACTGTAGATTCAGATTGAATTTGCCCCAGGCATTCAGATTCTCGTACGGATTCGTTTCGTCAGGATTGAACAATATGTGGACAGTGTGCCAACCTTGAGATGGCTTCCGAATCGAGATATAAGGAGACTATATCAATCTGAAAATCAACCCCCAAAATTGCGCGTTCAGAACCGCTTGAACCCAACTTCGCAAAGAGGGTATAGGTTTGTCTGTGGATATAATTTTCCACAAAATCTATAACAGAAGAAACGAACACATGCCCAATCATAGCCCGGCTGATGTGAGAAACATTCAAGGGATGGCACTCACCGTATACCAATTATTGAATGGCCGCAAGTATGGACTAGGCTATTATCAGCGTGAATACGCATGGAAGGATGTTAATGTGAAGGAATTGATCGACGATCTCTCTACGAGTTTTCTTGAGGACTACCATGAGAATGACGAGCGTAGCAAAGTTGCGTCCTATCGACCCTACTTTCTGGGACCAATTGTCACCAATCAAGACGAGGATATCCGGTATCTGGTTGATGGGCAACAGTGCCTCACGACGCTCACACTGCTGCTCATCCACCTCGGCCATATGGTGAAAAAGATTGACCCGGACGAAGACCAACAGACACAACTTGTATTCTCAGCGCAATTCGGCAGGAAGACATTCAATATTGATATTCGCGAACGCGAAAAGGTGATGCGAGCAATCCTGGATGAGACTCCATTTAATACGACCGATCAATCTGAATCCGTCCGTAACATCTGGAATCGCTACCATACTATCGTAGAGTGTTATCCAGACGAACTGAAAGGATCATCTCTTTTCCACTTCTGCGATTGGCTCATGTGGCGGGTTTTTCTGGTCGAGATTATCACAACTGATCCGGACATGGCTCTCGAAGTGTTTGAAACGATGAACGACCGCGGCCTCAGTCTTTCTAATACCGACATGCTAAAGGGGTTTCTACTTTTCAAGATAGGTGATCCCCGGACAATCGAAGACACCAATAAACTGTGGCGGAAACGAATTACCGAACTGACCGATCTGAGTAATCAGATCAAGAACGCTGACTCCGATTTTCTTAAACATTGGCTACGCGGAAAGTACGCGAAAACGATTCGTAAGAGGAAAAGGGGTGCAAAACCTCAAGATTTTGACATTATTGGAACCGCATTTCACAAGTGGGTCAGAGATAATCAAAATGCCATCGGCCTTAGCAATTCCGGTGACTACGCTAAGTTCATCAATCATAATTTTGATAAAATGAGCCTTCGATACATTCATCTGATAAAGGTGAGTTATCGTTTGACGGAGGGATGGGAACATGTATACTACAATACTGCGATTGGTCTCACACAGCAGTATTTGCCCATTATGGCGGCCGTAACTCCAGACGATGATCAAGACACCTTTCGTGAAAAGACCCGAATGGTCGCAGCGTTCCTTGATGTGTTTGTGGCACGCCGGATTGTCAATTTTCGTAGCTTTGGATATTCAACCATCAGTTACACAGTGTTTAATTTGGCCCGGGACATTCGGAATAAGGATCTGCGCACCCTGCAACAAATACTCGCAGATCGGATTGCAAATCTTGAAGATTCGTTTGAGGGAGTTGAGAATTTTGCACTCACGCGACGCAACAGAACTTACATCCGATACTTATTGGCCCGGATGACCGCATGGATTGAAGGCAAATGTAGTAACGGAGTCGGTTTCGATGAATATGTGAACAGGAAGCGCAAAGACCCATTTGAAGTTGAACATATCTGGGCGAATAGGTATGATCAACACACAGACGAGTTCAGCAATCCCCATGACTTTGGTCGCCAGCGAAATCACTTCGGTGGATTGCTCTTGCTACCCAAGAGTTTCAACGCCAGTTTCGGAGATAAGGTATACGAGGATAAGTTGAAGCACTACTCCAAGCGGAATCTACTGACCGCGTCCCTGAACTCGCTAGCTTACGAGAATGATCCAAAATTTGAGAGTTTCAGGAAAGAGACTGGACTGCCATTTAAGAATCATCCTGAATTCAAGAAACAAGATATGGAGGAACGTCAGCAACTGTACAGACATATCTGCGAGCAGGTTTGGAATCCAAAACAACTGGGGCTGAGCCTCGTGCAAGACTCTCAATCTTGAAAATATTCACTGACATGAGGGTATATCAAAGTGCTTTTGTGTCTGGATTATTGTTTTACAAGAACCTCATAACGGAGAGAATAGAATGAGAGGAACCTGTCGCAGTTACTCATTGATGCACAAAGTCATCCACATCGCATCTGCCGCAAACTCTCCAAGCATATTGAGAAGATGATCCGCATTGATTTGATCGCCGACATGTTGGCAGAGACCTTCGCATAACATCGTACCCATCGTTATATCCCTGATCCGCCTCCATTGTCACCCAGAACTTAAGATATGGCGGGGACTGTGCATCCATGACCGTTGTTTTTGTCCATGACTGGATTTCTCCCTTCTATGCAGTAAATTTTTCCTTTTCCTTCCTCACTGGACAATTTTTCTCCCGCACAGTCCAGACTAACATACCACAAGCCCCAACTTATCATTGGCAATCTGGCCAAGCCACAGTTGGCTATTTTTGAGATGTCACATCCTGTAAGAGTGAACGTCGGGGAAATTTTCGTTTGAACCGCATGAATCGCACGAAGTGTTCAATGATTTGCCAGAAAATATGACCGTAGCTTGCTTTTTATTAGGACATTACGTACCTTTTGGGCAGACACTAATTTGCGTGTCTTAAACCGCCGTTGCGGAGGCATAGACAACCCAATAGAATCTGGGCAGCCGTGGCGGTGGGTTACAACATGAGAATAAGAACGACCTATGAGTCCTAAACAGATGACATGGCGTGACGCAATTGTAAAGGTGCTCAAAGATGCCGGGACTCCTCTACACTATAACAGGTGTGTTGAGCCGCGCGTGGTTTTTTGTCCCCGTACGTTGCAATGAAGCTTCATTCGGATCTTTGGCGCACAGCGCAGACAGACACGGATGACTGATTGCTGTCAGGGTTCCTGCCCCGGAAGGATCCAATCGTTTATACGCCAATGGCTTCCCAGTACCACTGCGTTCAAGAATGCTCAGTTTACAGTATCCCCACAGGCACTGTTTGGTTGCAAACCGGTGCGGGGTCTGAATAAATGCACTGAACACATAAAGTCCAAGCCATGAAACATTCACGAAACGTACTCATTCTAACTCCAAACCAGACGTAAAAAATCGCTCCAAAAATGAGAGTTGTCAGGTGGGCAACATCAATTTGAATACATACATGTGTATAATTCCAGAAAATTCCTTGAATCAATGAATAAATATATGCCAAAAACGACAACTCTTGCACACACACTAGTCGGAAAGGAATTGTCCGGTGGTTGGATGGTCGAGGACTTCGTCAAGAGACCGGCTGACGCTACGGGGGGATATTTTTCGGTTGCGTACATCGTGCGTTCTACGCACAATGGAGGGAAAGCATTTCTAAAAGTATTGGATTATGCCAGAGCATTTGCTACGAACGATCCGGCCGCTGCGCTTGAGGCCATGGTGACGGCCTTCAACTTTGAGCGGGAACTACTTGAGAGATGCCAACGCAGTCGTCTATCCCGAATTGTGCGTATTATCGGTGACGGAACTTTTAAGCTTGGTTCCAGTGATCCCAATAATACAATCCAATATCTGATATTCGAACTGGCGGATGGAGATATTCGAAGATTTGTCACTTTTGATAAGAATTTTGACGAGGCATGGGTCTTGCGAACAGCTCATGAGGTTGCGGCCGCGTTGCAGCAATTGCACAATGCAGCAATTGCACATCAAGACTTGAAACCTTCAAATGTACTGCGGTTCAGTAAGACTCGTGCTAAGTTGGCAGACTTAGGGAGAGCGTCGGCACGAGGCGGCGGGTCACCGTTTGATGAGTGGAGTATCGCAGGTGACCGGAGTTATGCACCACCTGAACTACTTTATGGTCATGTAGATAGTGATTGGAAAAGAAGGAGACTTGGTTGCGACATGTATTTGCTTGGTAGTCTGGTTTGTTATCTATTTACTGGTAATTCTATGTCACACCGGCTTTTCTCAAAGCTAGATGAGACTTATCACTTTGATAATTGGGGCGAGCCGTATAAGACGGTTTTGCCGCATTTGCAAAATGTATTTTGTCAAGCTGTACGGGAACTCAAGACCGAAATACGGGCCACTTCGGCTGAAGAAATTGCCCAATGTGTGGAACAACTATGTAATCCCAATCCAGATTCTCGTGGTCATCCGGTTAACATTCGACAAGGCTTCGATCAATACGGGCTCAATCGATATGTTAGCAAGTTCGATTTACTTGCTCGCAAAGCGGAATATGCGTTAACGAATAGTAAGTAGTTACAATTGCTACCTAAGCATGGCTAGTTTCGATTCTGATCGAGATCGGGAGATTATCCCGCGCTGGCGGCCGTTGGATCAGACTTTACGGCTCAAGCAGCTTGATTCTGTAGAGCGACCTCAAGCTATTCGTGAAGTGGAGGAAGATCCGGTTCAGCAAAAATTGCTTGATTGGCAGCGCCACCAATCCGTTGGCCATGCAACTGATCTTTTAGGTACAGGTATTGCATTGCGGAAAACTTCCGCTCTCATTGATGTGGCCAATTTCTTGTTGAAGAATGATCTACGAGTTTCACCATGGGCGCACGATCTTGCAAATCAAGTCTTACAACGATCAAGTACTACTGCTCAGCCTGTGGGGTTACCACATAGCCCTAATGAATCTGATCTACAGTGTAAGGTCAGAACTTTCCGACAAATGCTTCGAAGTGAATCTAAGGATGCAGTTACTTGGGCTGAACTTTCACGGATATATGCTTGTCTTGGAGAAGACAGGCAAGCCAAACGATGCATGATAGTGTCAGTGCAACTTGCACCAAGTAGCCGTTTTATCTTGCGTTCGGCAAGCCGTCTTTGGACTCATCTCGGTGACCCAGAATGTGGATACTATCAACTCGTTCGTTCGGATAGAACCCGTCATGACCCATGGCTACTTGGGGCGGCGATAGCGATAAGCAGTTTAGCACACAAGGGACCACCATGCGTGAGGGATGCTCGGCGTATGATTGCGAGCGGACGTTTTTCAGTTAGCCAAATAACTGAGTTAGCATCCGCCTTAGCGATGCTGGAGTCGCGGAATGGAAGCAGAAAAAAGGCTAAGCGACTCTTCGTTAAGTCGCTTGAGGGTCCGAACGAAAACAGTCTCGCTCAGGCAGCTTGGGCGAAGCGCCAAGGATACGTAAACGTTCACTTAGACCATCTGTATGCGGAAGTGCCCGATACATTCGAAGCGACATTTTGGTATCGCTACCAATATGGTAATTGGGAGCAGTCTGTCGGACAATGTAGGCAGTGGTTGAACGACCAGCCTTTTTCAAGCAGGCCATACGGTCTGGGGTCATATGTTGCTGGGACTGCGCTTCAAGACTATGATGCATGCAAGAACTTTTGCGAACAAGGCATGTTGGCAAACCCAGCGGATTTCACGCTCTTGAATAACTTAGCATATGCGGAAATCAACCTGGGCAATTTGAAAACGGCTCAAGGCTTGATAACAAAATTAAAACGAATAAAGCGTTCCAGAGAGGAAGATGTCGTTGTTCAAGCCACTTCAGGACTATGGCATTTCCGAAGCAATGAGGTTTTAAGGGGCCGTGAATACTACTTGCGTGCATGCTCGGATGCACGTAAAATGGCAGACAAGGGGCTTGGCAGACGATTACTTGGCTTAGCAACGACGTTCCATGCTATGGAAGAGTTAGCAGCAGGAAACTCAGGTGAGCAGGCTATAGTCTTGAAGGCATTCGATAATTTGGACCATATGAGTGATCCAATATCTGGTGCACTCAAAAAACGACTCGATTTGCTGGCAAAGAAACAAAGAAGTAATTAGTGCATGTCCGAAAATAGCTAGTTGGCATGTTTTGTGATCAGATAACAGTTGACTATTACGATGAAAACAATCATTTTTTTTGGGGGGGGACTCTCTACCATTTATGCAAGCAAAAACGGAGGAAAAATCACCGATTCCCTCAAATTTCAAAAAATAATTGATGCGGGGTTACATTTTCGTGGTCAGGAAGTGACAATGGAATGAAGTTTCGGCTACTGGAGCACCGGTACAGCAGGAGATTTTGAAGTTGAATCCCCTGGTGTTTCCACGTTAGATGCGTTGACAACTTTCCTGCGATCCAGATCAAAGATAGTTCGATCTCGGAGCATGGCACAGGCAACGGTTCGTAAAGCGCGGCCGTGGCTGTGGCCCCGATCTCGCAGGGCTTTGTACTTGGCTCGGCTGACGGGATCGTGTTGGATTGCCACTCTGCTCCAGTGGCAGACCGCATTGACCAGATGCGGTTGGGCAGCTTTTCGCTGCACCACTTGGGTTTTTTTCCCGGAGCGTTTTGTGACGGGAGCGACTCCGGATAAACACCGGAGGGCTTGATAATCATGTCTCTGGAGCGGATCGTTTGCCTCCGAGATGAGGATGGCCAAAACGGTATTTCCCACGCCGGGCAACGACCGGAGAATCTCGATATTTGAAAACCTGGGAGTTGGATTTGGATCAGAAGCCTTTCTTCCAGACAACGATGCGCTCTGCTCCACTTTGGACCTTGGAGTTTCAGACGAGGATGTTTCGTGCTCAATGGGGAGTGCTTGCTTTTCCGTCGGCAACGCATCCTCTTCAACGACTTCCCCCTGCGTCGCAGTCTCCGACTGCTCCAAAGCGGATTTCTCCAGGACGGAGATTTTCTCAAGCAGATCGGCAATCTTGCGTTCAAACCTGCGGATTTGTTCGTTCAGCGCCTCCAGTTGTGCGATCAAAATTTGAATGCATCCCGTGTGCGATTCCTGTGCCCCTGGGGCGAGCTTGAGCGCTTGCACCCGCAGTATTTCCAGGACATCTTCAGCGCTCAGACGTCGGATCCGGTATTTTTTCAGAATTCTCTCCACCGAAGAGGCGCGAACTCGCTGCGCCCTTTCCGGGGTGGAAACATGCTTCCAGAGTTCCAGCATCCAGGGAGCATACAATAGCTTATTGAGTTTGGTAAATTCCGGGTAGTATTCGAGCAGATGAGTTCGGAACTGGTTCGTATATTGGGCGCGCTGCCGTTTCAACTTGCCGTCAAGGCGTGAAAATTCCCGCAACTGGATCTGTTCCGCCGGCAGGGGCTCCAGTTTGCGCATACAGCCTGGATCCGTACAAATCGCATCGGCAAGAACCCGCGCATCTCGGCGATCATCTTTCGCACCCGCAGGTGAAAAACGATCCCGAAAGCGATCCAATTGCTTGGGGTTGATCGACGAGACCTGAAATCTCCGATCCATCAGACTGTCCACGACGGACCCGTTCGGATCTTCAATGGCGGTCGCAATATACGCGGGATCACAGTTGGCGCGTTCTTGAATCCAGGTGAGCATCTCGTGAATCCCCTCCCCGGAATGAGCGAATTCTTTCTCGCCAAGAACCGTGCGGTCCTCCGAGATGACGCAGGCATGATGGGATCTGGAGCCCCAGTCAATCCCCGCAAATCTGATCGGTTTGGGTTTTTTAGTAGTCATAGGTTGAATTTGTTTGGTTATAAAAAAGAAAAGATGTTCTGCAAGATCCTGTGACGTTCCATCAAACCCTGTATTGGTGCTCTAGACATCTAGGCACGGACTCTCTACAAGAGGTGCATCACAGGACTCACCCGAGGCACAAATCCCCCCCAGGTTGTTCAAGACACAGGGGGCACATAGCTGCTCTCGGGGAGCTCTCACAGTACCTGACGCGAAACCGTGCAAGGTTTGAAACTCAAATCCTGGACTGGTCATGTCCAAAATCAAAGACCTGGGACGATTACGTCCAAATCTTTAACTCCTTTGACCTTAAAACGAAACACCTGGTTACACATCCCTTACAATATACAGGGG
>JAJEFL010000065.1:0-14224 GCA_022820435.1 Rhodothermales bacterium | reverse complement strand
TTCTAGGAAGTGCCTGCGGCTCCAGCACCCGGTCAATCAGACCATACTCTTTGGCTTCCTGAGAACTGAGCCAGTAGTCCCGGTCCGCATCCTTTGTAATTGTGTCTGTATCCTGTCCTGTATGGCGTGCAAGAATTTCATACAGGCGTTGTTTCAGCCATAAAATTTCCCGGGCCTGTATTTCAATATCCGATGCCTGTCCCTGAGCTCCGCCCAGGGGCTGATGCAGCATGATGCGGGAATTCGGGAGTGCAGCTCGATGCTCTTTCGTTCCCGAAGCTAACAGCACAGATCCCAGAGATGCCGCCAAGCCGACACAAATGGTTGCGACCGGGCAGGAAACATACTGGATCGTATCATAAACGCCGAGCCCGCTATACACCATTCCACCCGGTGAATTGATGTAGATATTGATGTCCCGCTCCGGATCTTCACTGGTCAGATAAAGCAGCTGGGCAACGGCCAGGTTGGCCACGACATCATTGATCGGCGTACCCAGAATAATGATACGCTCCTTCAGCAGGCGGCTAAATATATCATAGGCCCGCTCTCCACGGGAGGTCTGCTCCACCACCATTGGAACCAGATTTCCAATGGGCTGATCTCCAAGCCCGTTGGTGTAGATACTCGCCGGTATCTGGAGGCTTTTCGAAAACTTGACAAAATCATCTACCATCTAATCAACGTAGTCTGTTGGGGGTTATCGTTCGTTATAGGAGGTTCCGGTTTGCGACGATACGCATCATCATCAGTTCGGTAGCAGGGACCTCCTTAACTTCGAACTGATCTACTAATCTCGACATAATTTCCACTTCATAGCTGCTTTCCACGTCTGCGTCTGTACTCATAGCGTCCGTGTCGGGGGAATCCCATAATGTGGTTTTCAGTTCTTCTGAGAGGGTGCGCAGCAATAACATCCAGCGCATATCCCTCGACAGCCTATCCGTAATCTCCAGTTCATTTACGACTATGTGGAGTTCATCAGGCATTAAGGATCTGGCATGTTCCATAAACCCTTCTGGAATCGTAAAGGGATGTAACGTACACATCCGTTCCTTGACCATTACCTCTACTATTTCCTCGCTCAATCCTCCGAGAATATCCTCAAGATATTCCTGTGCCCACTCGTCTAATTCCTCGGGAGAATCCACGGAATGATCGCTGATCTTCGCTGCCCACTCATCGTCAATTTCCGGCCATTCATACCGCTCCACCGCTAAAATCTCAATCCGTAGATCTGAATCCAGCGAATCGAGCCGAACAAGATCTAATGGATCGTCATCCTGATTCAAGACAATTTGATCGCCAACGGAATGTCCTTCAAACATCTCCCCCAGTTCGTGAGCCGCATCGCTGATAAGGATTGCTTCGCCAAAATTGTATTCCTTAACATCTTCCGATCTTCCCCCAATAAGAACAAAGCCTGTCTCAGGATCGATATTTTCCGACTTATAGGTCACTTTGTCAAACATACCTACATTCAGTTCCCCGATTCTTTCGTCTTCCTGAAGTGGTCTAGTGGGTAGAAAAGGAATCATGCGAATCCTTTTCACATACTCAATCAGTTTATTGCTCACACTAGACACAGGAATTTCAATCACCTGCCCTGCAAGATCCTTCAATTCAAGCTTGGGGAGTACATAAAACTCGATCTGAATTTGCAGATCTCCACCTAACTTGTAGTTACACTGAATCTCCCGCGGTTTCCCAATTGTATGATACTCACGATTCTGTTCCACTATATCTTCATACACTTCTTCCATCAGTTCCTGAACGACAATATCTTGAATTTCGCTCGCACAGATGCGACGAATCATCTTCATCGGAACATGGCCGGGGCGAAATCCACGCCGTACGGTTAATTTCTGCTGTTTTTTTTCGGCCAGCCGCACATCTGTCTCCAGATCCGAGGCATCTGCCTTGATTTCCAGAACACGAACCATGTCGCCCGTCTCACGCACAAAGGTTTCCATTACACTGAAGTGTGGTATTATTGATCAAACTACGCAAACGCACTGAAACGCACGATCTATGCCGAATGTCCCAAAAAACTTCACTGGCGGAATAATTTCTGAAACTCCGGTAGGCCCCTTAACCCTCATTTTCTCCCCTTTGGGGTTGACGCGCATCCAATTTGGGAATCTATCCAAAGACTGCGAACCTGCAGGCACTCTCTTTGAGACTGCTGCACAGGAACTTTCTGCCTACTTCGCTGGGGAACGGACCCGCTTTTCTGTACCGCTTGCCCCATGCGGAACGGCATTCCAAAAACGAGTCTGGGCCTTGCTGACGGCCATTCCCTACGGGGAGACCCGCTCCTACGGACAACTTGCCCGATTGCTCGGCGATAGTCGTCTGGCACGCGCTGTCGGACGAGCAAATGGATCCAATCCAATTCCCATCATCTATCCCTGTCACCGGGTTATGGGGGCGAACGGTCAATTGACCGGATACAGCGGCGGGCTTCACCGTAAGGAAGTGCTCCTTCATCTAGAGGCCGAAAATACACAGACAGATCTATTCAGCCACTGCGAAGATATCCCACGAGCGTCTTGAGTGACGGCTTCTTGCCGTACATCAGCAGGCTTGCCCGATAGATTCGTGCACTGACCCAGATTGAGATCAGGAATGACCCCAAAAGTAGTCCATAGGACAATGTAATCTGCCAAAAAGGTGCTGCTCCAATTGCAATACGTGTAATCATTGGAACTGAAGAGGTGAGCGGAAAGAGCGACAGTCCTACGGCAAGCGGACCATTCGGTGCGATCATAATCGGTCCCATGAATATGATTGAGATGATGATTGGCATCATCAGCGGCAGGAGCAGTCCCTGCGATTCCTGTGGCGAGTCAACCATCGTCCCCACCGCCGCAAACAACCCGCCATAGAGTAGATATCCACCGACAAAGTAAAGAATAAACCAGGTGAACAGGCTTGGCGAAATGCTCGGCAGGACAATTTCCGCCGCGGCCAGTATTTCCTGATTGGTTGCAGATGCAGGCAGATCATACATTGCAGGATCCACAAACAACCCGATCATGGGGGAAGCCAGTACCGTGCCCCCGACAATCATGATCCCCCAGACGGCCATCTGCGCAAACCCGACCAATCCGATCCCCAGCACCTTCCCCATCAGCAGGTCAAACGGGCGCACCGAAGACACCAGTACCTCAACCACCCGTGTGGTTCGTTCCTCCATGGCTGCATACATGATCAGGGTTCCGTAGATAAGAATTCCCATGTACATTAATGTCCCAAGGGTCAGTCCGAGGAGGTAATATCCTTCCTCCGCCTCTACCTCTTCGCTGCTTTCCTCTTCTGCATCATTGGCAAATATTTCCAGAAAAACGGATCGATCCAGAATTGCCCGCACATTGGCGGAAATATTATTCTCAGCAAGAAGATAATCTTTCAGTGCCCACTCAATGGCTTCCGAAAGAGTCCACCGAACTCTGCGTGCATCCCTGTCCACAGAATACAGGATCGGTTGCTCATTGGCGGTAATCATCTCTGCAGGGATCCGAACATAGGCATCAACATCTCCGCGGGTCATCTGATTGTCAAGAGAGTCTGGCATAATCAGCACCAGGGTTGCATTCCCGCCTGCACCTTGATCTATGATCCTGTCTCCTAAAACTCCTGTCTCATCAATAATCCCGATCCGAAGCATCCCGGTCGCCCCAAACGGTCCATCGAAATCATCCTCAAGCGTTGAGAGCGAGATGATGATCGTCACCGCAAAAAACCCCACAAGCAGCAATGGTCCCAGCAGAGTGGTCACGATGAAGGTTTTGGAAGTAACCCGGCGCATAAACTCGCTCCGAGTCACCACCAGAATCTTGCGTCTCATGCCTCGTCTCTGACGGTTTGAATGAATATTTCGTTCAGCGACGGCTGAAGCATCTCAAAATGGTACAGTTCAAGACCCGGAATTGATAGTACGCGGTCAAGCAGCGCCCGGGGGTTGCAATCTTCGGAGATCTGCAAGACGCATCCATCCGCTCTCCATTCCAGTATCTGCACCTCGCCGGATTCCTGCATGGCGCTCAGAAACGGCACATCTCCTTCATATTCCAGCACCAGTTTGTCACGCTTGAAGCTTTTTTTGATTTCCTTTAAATCGCCCCCCAGCAAAAGTCGTCCATTTGCGATCAGGCAAATATCATCGCACAGCTGTTCCACCTGCTCCATGCGGTGGCTTGCAAACAGGATAATTCGGCCATCCTGCTTCATTTCTGCGATAATTTCCTGAAGCAGTTCACTATTGACGGGGTCCAGTCCGCTGAAGGGTTCATCCAGCATAATTAATTGAGGATCTGCCAGCACAGTCGCAATGAACTGTACTTTCTGCTGCATCCCTTTGGACAGGTCCTGGGCTTTCCGGGTCCCCCATTTTGTTAATCCAAGACGATCCAGCCAATACTCAACTTTCCCTGCGGACTCTCGCGCCCCCAGCCCTTTGAGTGCACCTAGATAACGCAGTTGCTCGGTCACCTTGAGTTTTTTGTACAGCCCCCGTTCTTCCGGGAGATATCCCATTTTCTCCTGACTCCATTGCCCTACATTGCGTCCATCAAGTGCAACCGTCCCTTCATCCGGGGCAAGGATATTGGCGATTATACGGATAGTCGTGGTCTTTCCGGCCCCATTTGGGCCCAGAAGTCCAAGGATCCGCCCTGAAGTGGCGTTAAACGAAATATCCCGTGCGGCAGTAACTTTGCCAAAACACTTGGTCACTCCCTGAAGGATCAAAGAATTCATGGATACAACTCGCCTGGGCGAGTACAAACCCAAGGAACTTTGTACTCGGCGGAAATACGAAAACTAACTAACTCAAACGAACCTTCTAAAAACCGACCAGTTTTTAAAGCACCGCTTCCTTGAGCGGAACGAGGTAGCGCTCATGGATTACATCCTCATGTATGCGGGCGCTTCCTGTACCGCGAAAATCAACCGATACAAGGCCTTTGGTCACATTCTGGACCTCCCCGATTCCATACGAAGCTGGAAGGGGGCCATAGTAAACAAGCTGACCTTTCTCTAAAGCGGGTTTCGACCGACTTTTCCAGTGGAAGACCTGAACGACCGGCAGTCGCTCCAACTGATACTCATTTTTTCTCTTACGTTTTTTCGGCACGTGTTCGTGAAATTTAATGACAACGCGCCGTTAACGCAGACGAATGAGCAATGTTCAGAATAAACGGGACAAATTCAATTTATCCTGAAAAAACTTGATTTTTCCTGCCTTTTCAAATGATTTGCGAGGTATCCATAGAGGAATGTTGGAATTTGCGCGGGCATGATTGATCCTCTATCAGTCCATGGATAAAGTATGACCAAAGAGTTAGACAGCACAACTGCGTGTCGCAGATGCCAGACCATCTATTCTATGGCTATCTTGAGCAATCTGATCTCCCAAAAACCCATCCAGAAAATGTTGCTCAGATTTTTCTGGGCTTTATCCACGGGCTGCTATGGCTGTGTTTGACACCAAAGAATCTTCAGCGACCGAGAGGATTGGGGACTGCTGAAATTCATGGAGACTCCTGGTGCTGCATACTGCGATCACAACTGTTCCGGGCCGCCTTTCATCATTCCGTGACTGGATATCCAGAGGAGATAATCATCACGCGCTCCCAAAGTCAGCGGGAACGGTTTCCCGGGTTTGGGAGAATTTCCCCGTGCAACCGGGTAAAGGGATCTCGTGATACCGTAAGATCTGCTTCTACGGAACCTTGAATTATCTGGGGGATTTGGACTGTGGCTTATCAGTAGATGGCAGGCCTAGAGTACGTTCAATGATCTGTATGTTCCGCTTCTTGCCTTGCTGTTTCTGAAATACTTTGATGCTCAGTTCAGCATTCTGGTAGTGCTTCTAGGATAAACATCAACATCAGGAATCTGGCAGTCTTGGGACGACTTGGAGGCCCCTTCACGGAGAATTTTATAGACACAGGGCAGACCATTTTTCCTTCCTGAAGATATACATCCCGGCCGGACTGTCGATTGAATGAATTCTAAAATCTTCTCCCCCTACAGTGATGCCACTTGTGAAACCCGAAATTATGATCTGGGCACGCGAAACCGCAGGACTAACATTGGCGGAAGCGGCCCACAAGATTCGAATAGCCGAAGAGAGACTCACAAAAATTGAGCAGGGGAAAGAGACCATATCTCATGCGCTGCTTCGCAAAATATCTAAGCATTACATGAGACCTGAGGCGGCATTCTATTTGAACTATATTCCCGGAAAATCCAACTACGGGGCCGACTTTCGGGGACGATCCAAACAAGGAACTCCCAGAGAAAATGGCCTGATTGCTGCGCTATTGCGTTATGCAAAAGTCAGTCAGGGATTGATTCGGGCTACGCTTGAATTGGAGGACGAAGGAATCCCGCTTACTTTTGTAGGCTCGTTGAGGCGAAAATGGGATTTGCCAAAAGATGCGGAATTGATGAATGAAAAGTTTCAATTGATGCCGTCAAATCACCGGAAATCTCTTGTCTCTGATACATTGGACGGGCTAGATTTTGCACTAGGTGATTCGTCTATTCACGATAAGTACTATAAGCAAGGGGGCACAAAAGAAGCGTTTCAGTTTCTCCGATCTACATGTGAGCGATCTGGTATCTTCGTGATTCAAAAAAACGACCTTGGAAGCCATCATTCTAAAATATCTCCCGACCTGTTTAGAGCATTTGTGATTTCGGACGATATTGCCCCTTTGATTATCATCAATAATGATGACAATGAATCGGCTAAGTCGTTTTCAATCCTGCATGAACTCGTCCACTTGCTCCTTGATCAGACAGGAATCAGCGACTTGGATTCCGAAAAACCCGTTGAAAGATTCTGCAATGAGGTGGCGGGGAAATGGCTCTTACCGTCAGCATTGATTCCGACAGAGCGAATTCGGGAGCAGATAGGTACTACCGAACTCAAGGAGACGATCTCTCACATATCTCAGGAATATAATCTTAGTCACACGATGGTCGCAACCCGACTTCATCAGGAAAATTTGATTTCCAAAGCAAGATGCCTATATCTCAAAAATTATTACCGACAAAAATGGGAGGAATCAGACAGTAAGCAAAAAGGAGGACCTGACTACTATACTAAAATGCGGAATCGACTGGGCAACGGTGTACTAGGGTTCGTTGAGAGGATGTTGCAATCTGAAGATCTGTCGGTTTCGAAAGCAGCAATAATTTTGTCGGTAAAACCCGGACATGTCTATGATTTGCTATATCCTCCTCAAAAGACAAAGGAGCAATAGGTATGCTGTACCTCATTGATGCCAATTCTCTGATAATTGTTGACAGAACCTACTATTCTCATTATATCGTTCCAGAATTTTGGTCATGGTTAGAATTTCAAGCCAGAAAAAATGTCTGCAAAATTCCTCCTAGAATTTTTGACGAAATTACTCCTAGGGATGAGAAATTCAAAAAATGGGTGAATAAAAACAAGAATGATTTACTCCTAGTCCAAGATGCAAGAGATGAAACAATCAATCATGTGCTAAAGAAGGGATATGGAGAAAATCTTAAAGAGGTAGAACTGAATGATATTGGCAATGATCATTTCCTCATTGCATCAGCAATGATTGACACAGAAAACCGCTGTGTGGTCACTTGTAGATTTTCTTGTCTGAAGGGTAAACCGGGCTCGCCCGTTTAATCCTCAATCACACGATCCGGGTTTGCTCTGACAAATGCAGCCCACCCGCTGTAGTGAGCCTGATCAGGCTTCTTTCCCGTCAGTTCTCTTTCCTTGTGGCAAAATGCGACGGCCAAGGCATCGGATGCATCATGGGGAATTCCCTCACTCCCCCCTTCAAATTTCAGTAAAGTAGACACCATATAGGCGACCTGCTCTTTGCTCGCATTTCCATTCCCGGTAACCGCCCGCTTCACCATTTTGGGCGTGTACTGCGCTACAGATAAACCCTGATTGAGAATTGCAAGCATCGCCGCCGCCTGAGCACGTCCAAGTTTGAGCATTGCCTGCGGGTTACTGCCGTAGACCGGCATTTCAACTGCGCAACTATTCGGCTTCAACTGTGCTACAAGTTTGCCTACCTCACGATAGATCGTCTGGATGCGGAGCATATGGTCCCCCGTAAGTGCGATAACTCCATACCCGTGCACCCGATTATCCGTATCAATAATACCGTAGCCGGTCTGGGATGAGCCGGGATCAATGCCTAAGATGCGCATTACATCTCTAGATTCGTAAAAACTTCCTGTACATCCTGTAAATCTTCCAGACTTGCCACTAGTGCCTCTGTCTGGCGGACCTGATCCGATGATTTTTGAACGGTCGTCATTGGAGCACGCACAAGGCGAGATTCCTCAATCTTGACTCCAGCATCAGAAATTTTAGTCTGAACGGTTTCAAAAACTTCCACAGGTGTAATCACCACGAATGTATCCTCATCCTCTTCTATGTCCTCTGCCCCGCTGTCAACGGCCAATTCGAAGAGTTCCAGTTCATCTATGGAATCTGAACGAACCTGAATCAGTCCTTTCCGGTCAAATAAGTACGCAACACTTCCCGATTTAGCCAGATTGCCACCACTTTTAGAGAACACACTGCGCACATCGGCAACCGTCCGGTTTGTATTATCGGTCAGCGCATCCACCATAATGGCAACACCGTGCGCACTGTACCCTTCATACGTACACTCTTTGTAGTCTTGCCCCTCAATCTCTCCCGCTCCCCGCTTGATTGCGCGTTCAATGTTTTCCTTGGGCATGTTCTTGGCCTTGGCTTTCTGGATCGCCAACGCCAACCGGGCATTCATGTCTGGATCCTTGCCTCCCTCACGGGCCGCAACCATAATGTCACGCGTTATCACGGCCCACACCTTGGAGCGGCGACTGTCGGTGACCGCTTTCTGCCTCTTTACTTTTGACCATTTATTGTGTCCAGCCATCTGCTAACGCGACAGATAAAGATTTCTCATTTCGTAGGGACGTTTGAAATGCTTATCGGTAAGTGCATCTACAAAAGCGATGGTTTCACCGGTGGACTTCATTTCCGGCCCTAGTTCTTTGCGTACCTCGGGGAACTTGGACCAGGAAAATACGGGTTCTTTGATTGCATACCCCTTTAATTTGGAATCCAGCAGTCCCTGACTCCGAAATTCTTCCAGCCTAGCTCCCAGAATTACCTTACTGGCAATCCGGGCAACCGGGATCCCGGTTGCCTTTGCGACAAACGGAACCGTGCGAGATGCACGGGGGTTTGCCTCAATTACGTACACGGACTCATCCTGTACGACCATCTGCACATTCATTAACCCCAGGACTTCCAGGCGATTTGCAATTGTGATCGTGTACTTCCTGATCTCTTTGAGAACGGACGCACTCAGAGAATGAGGCGGCAAGACCGCTGTTGAGTCGCCTGAGTGCACTCCAGCGGGCTCAATGTGCTGCATGATACCTGTAATCCACACATCCCCATCCGCATCCCGTACAGCATCCACATCAATTTCAATCCCGTTATTCAGGAACAGATCAAGTAAAATTTCATTGTCGGGCAGCAATTTATAGATGTCGGTAACGTACCGCTCCACCTCTTCCTTGTTAATGGCAATCCGCATCCCCTGTCCACCTAAGACATAACTGGGGCGAACCAAAATGGGATATCCGATAGATTCGGCAACACGCACCGCTTCATACACGGTCCGCGCCATTCCATATGGAGGAAATGGAATATTCAGTTCCTTCAGGATGTCGGAGAACTTGCCCCGATTTTCTGCCAGATCCATCCGGTCATAGGGCGTACCGAAGATTTTAATTCCACGCTCCGACAGGTTCCCTGCAAGTTTTAATGCAGTCTGTCCTCCAAGTTGTACGATGACCCCTTCCGGCTTCTCATGCTCAATGATATCCAGAACCCGCTCCCAGAATACCGGCTCAAAATAGAGCTTATCTGCAATATCGAAGTCGGTGGATACGGTTTCCGGGTTGCAGTTCACCATAATTGCCTCATATCCCATTTCCTGTACTGCCTGTACACCGTGCACGCAGGAATAGTCAAATTCAATTCCCTGCCCAATCCGGTTCGGCCCGCTGCCAAGTATGACCACCTTCTTTTGATTTGAAACGGTACTCTCATTTTCGGTTTCGTAGGAGGAGTAGAAGTAGGGCGTAACGGCCGGGAATTCTCCGGCACAGGTATCCACAAGGAGGAATTGAGATTTGATTTCAAGGGATAACCGGTGCGCCCGCACTTCTTCTTCGGTGACTTCATCCGTCACCAGCCAGGCAATCTGCACGTCGGAATAGCCATGCCGCTTCAGGTTCAAAAGTTTGTCTTCGGTAAGGTCATGAAGGCGCAGTTGACACGTTTCCTTTTCCAGATCCACGAGCATTTTGATCTGCTGCAGAAACCAGAAATCCACCCGTGTGATATCGTACACTTCATCCATGGATGCACCATGGATGAATGCGTTTCGGATTTGCAGAGTTCGATCCCAGTAGGATTTTCGCAGGCGCTCACGTACATGGGGGCGTTTCGGATTCTCTCGGTCCGCCCCTAACCCTGCGTAGCCGATTTCCAGACTTTGCCAGGCTTTTTGAAGGCTTTCTGTGAAGGTTCTCCCAATAGACATCACCTCTCCGACCGCTTTCATCTGTGTGGTCAACTCCTCGTCCACTCCCTCAAATTTTTCAAAATTCCACCGGGGAATTTTAGTAATCACATAATCAATTGCGGGTTCAAAGCAGGCACTGGTTGTCTGGGTCACATCATTCTTGAGTTCATCCAGCGTATAGCCTACTGCGAGTCGTGCCGCCACTTTTGCGATGGGGTACCCGGTTGCTTTTGATGCCAGCGCGGAGGACCGGGAGACACGTGGATTAATCTCGATGGCAATCATGCGTCCATCCACCGGATTGATCCCGAACTGCACATTGCATCCTCCCGCAAAGGTCCCGATGGATCTCATCATCTGGATTGCAGTATCACGCATATGCTGGAACTGCTTATCGGTCAGGGTCTGTGCGGGGGCAACCGTGACGGAATCCCCTGTATGGACCCCCATCGGGTCTACATTCTCGATTGTGCAAATGATGATCACGTTATCATTCTGATCCCGCAGCAATTCCAGTTCAAATTCCTTCCAGCCGTACACGGACTCCTCTACTAGCACCTCATGGACTGGCGAGAGTTCCAGCCCCCGCATAATTTTTCGTTCCAGTTCTTTTGGACTCCATATGATCCCGCCTCCTGCGCCGCCAAGCGTGAACGACGGCCGAATCACCACGGGCAGCCCGCCTAGGGACTGGATCACTTCCTTGGCTTCAAGCAGGCTCTTGGCCACCCGGCTTCTTGCCTGATCCACGCCAATCTTCTCCATCAAATCACGGAACTGCTGACGATCTTCGGTAATGTGAATTGCATCAATGTCCACCCCGATCACTTTCACGTCCTGTTCCTCCCAGTATCCCTGCCGCTGCAATTCATCGGCCAGATTCAATCCGGTTTGCCCTCCCATGGTCGGCAGTACCGCATCTGGGCGCTCCTTTTCTACAATACGGCGGATTGATTCTGCCGTTAGCTCGTCCATATAGATCCGGTCTGCGGTTATCGGATCGGTCATGATGGTCGCCGGGTTGGAATTAACGAGCACGACTTCATATCCTTCTTTGCGAAGTGCTCTGCATGCCTGGGTTCCCGAGTAATCAAACTCACAGGCCTGGCCGATCACAATCGGGCCGGATCCAATCAACAGGATTTTCTTTATATCTGTACGGCGGGGCATCAATCAGGATTTAGTTTTTGAACACATGTGCAGATACTCCTTAAACAGGTAACGACTATCGTGCGGCCCCGGAGATGCTTCGGGATGATATTGAACGCTGAACCCTTCAAAATTCTTAAATCGCAGTCCCTCTACGGTTTGATCATTCAGATTCAGATGGGAGACCTCGGCCAGTTCCGTGGACACCGATTCGGGATCAATCGAAAATCCGTGGTTCTGCGTGGTGACTTCAACATGCCCGGTTGAGAGATTTTTGACCGGCTGATTGGCACCGCGATGACCAACATACATCTTGAACACCTCAATCCCCTGCGCCAACGCCATGAGTTGGTGACCGAGACAGATTCCAAAAAGAGGTAATCCTATGGTCATTGCCTCTCGCACACAATCCACTGCCTCCGGCATGGCACGCGGATCTCCAGGACCATTTGAAAAGAACAGTCCATCTGGAGACCAGGACAAAACATCTTTCAGGAGAGTTGCGCCGGGGAAAACCCTCACCTGACATCCCAGTGCTGCAAAGGTCCGCAGAATATTCGTTTTAACCCCAAAGTCATAGACCGCAATACGCTGCTGCCCCGCATCGGAGAATGCATAGGACTTGTCACATGTCACTCTGGATGCCAGTTCTAACCCTTCCATACTGGGCCATGCCTGTGCTTTTTCTATTAGAGAATCATCATCCAGGTCTGTGGATGAGATCACGGCATTCATGACACCGCGTTTTCGAGTGTGCAGGACCAGCCTTCGCGTATCTATGCCGGTAATCCCGACCAGACCGTGCCGGTCCATGTAGTTGTGCAGTGATTCCTGTGCCAGCAGGTTGGAGTATTCCTGGGAGAATGCCCTGACCACCAAGGCAGAGACCATTGGTTTCGCGGCTTCGGTATCTTCGTCATGGGCACCGTAGTTCCCGATATGGGGATAGGTCATCATCATGATCTGCCCGTGATATGATGGATCCGTGAGGATCTCCTGATACCCTGTCATGCTTGTATTGAAGCAGAGTTCGCCGCCACTTTCCCCACTGGCACCGATCTCAATCCCATTGACTACTGTACCGTCCGCTAATGCAAGCTTTGAAGGTAGACTCATATTACCATAATAGTTTTTCGCCCATAAAAAAGCCCTCTCGTTACCGAGAAGGCACTCCCTTTCCCAATAGATTCGACTCTATTAAGATAAGGGGGATCCGGTAGACATTCCTAATCCGCCTTGTACGCACGAGATTCTATGCGGTGCCGTCCCCCGGACTCATCGCATCGAATTTTGATGCCTGCGGCAGCGATCCCTGATATTCGCCTCTTTGATGAAGTGCACCGACTCCAGGAAAGCGACTGAATCTGCCATTATACGTGTTCCTGGGGGACTACCCGTCTGCCAAAACAGAATGGACCGCGGCTCCATCCGAACTGCCCCTGACACCGGTTCTCTCAGTTTCCGACGAATTCGGAAAATCAGGAGACATTCTGCGTACGGTATGTGCATACAATCCAGCAGGTCTATAGCAGCATGCTGTTGCGGGCAGTCATCTGCGACTATTTTCGTACACCGGGTTGTCAGAATCTGGCAGATTACGATGGGAACACACAGGCCGGAGTCAGGAATATCTTATGGTAGCGGGCTTTCATGCGAAACCGACTTGACCGCGACAAAAGCCTTTTTTCTATACTCCATCTTTCGGGTAACCTGTCTCCCCAAGATGCACAGGCAGGAATGCCTCATCATGGAGAGTCGGGGTTCGTGTCTTCCGGCACAACGCCGCGGAGCGGCCTTAAAGGAATGTTCAATCACTCTGGATTGGCCCCTCTGTAATCGAACTGAAGCACCTAACGGAGGAGGATTTTGGGAATCAGGCGCAGTGAAGATTACTGTGATCGAGGACCCGGCCACTTAAAATGGTGGGCAACAAATCCTGACCGGGTAGCCTTTGATGCTATGAAAATACTTGACCTACAAAGGATTAACCAAGCCCTGATAGCAGGATAGGCAGGACATCACCGAATACCTCAAAGATACCCAAAACTATAGCGATTCCCACTAACCAGCGTATGATCCGAGCCTCGCCAGCACTGGTCTTCGCATCCAAAGCACTGATTTCCACACGAACTGAAGCTATCTGGGTCTCCATATCACTGCGTAACTCACTGATTTCCACACGTAACTCACTGACTTCCACACGAACTGAAGCTATTTGGCTGTCGATATGATTACGCAACTCGCTGACTTCCACACGCAAATCACTGACTTCCACACGCAACTCGCCGACTTCCATACGTAAAGTATCAATCTTACCATCCGTGCCTTTCTGCATCTCACTAACATGGGTATGCACAAACTCCTTAGTTGCAAGATTTCCGTTTTGCTGGACAATAGCATTTGCAACGACATCTGCGATGGCCTCAGCATACTCCCGTTTTAGCCCCGACTTGGTGAGTTCGCGTGAGATC
>JAJEFL010000192.1:0-4377 GCA_022820435.1 Rhodothermales bacterium | reverse complement strand
GCCCGGTACCATTCATCCCACTGGGCACGGGAGCGGGACCGGATGCGCCAGACACTTCTGGAGGGAAAAGGCTGGACATTCCACCGTATATGGAGCACCGACTGGTTTGCGCATCCCGACACCGAAACCCGGCGGGCCGTGGAAGCCATTCGACAGGCGCGTGTGCAAAGACCTGCAAGTACTCCCGGGGCTCAGCGCCAGGCTGTGCTGGATCCGGTGATCGTGAGAAAAAAGAAATCCAGACAGCCCTTGAAGGAATCCGGGAAATACAAAGAATTTGATTCTGATAACGGGTATGAGAAGTATGTCATGCGGACGTACCTTGACATCCATGAAGCTCACATCAGGGATGTGGCCGGCTGGATTGCAGCGATGGTGGAGGTGGAAGGGCCGGTTCATCAGGATCTCGTGGTTCGTAAAACACGGGAGGCCTGGGGATACGATCACACGGGGAAACGCATCCGGGAAAAGATCCACGAAGCACTCAGGTATGCGGTGCGCCGGGCAATGGTGGAGCGGTGTGATCTGGATCCGAATTTCCTGCAGAAGCGCGGCAGAGAGGTGCAGGTGCGAAACCGCAGCAGACTGGAGAACCCTCTGCTGAAAAAACCGGAAATGATTCCGCCCCGGGAGTACCAGAAAGCAATCCTGCGTGCGGTGGAGCGGTGCCTTGCGATCAGCCCGGAAGAATGCGCAGTGGAGGTTGCCCGCATGTTCGGCTTTCGATCCACCAGTGCAGCCTTCAAGAAGCAGGTGACCGCACAGATCTCCCCGCTGGTCCGGAACGGACATCTGACTGCCCAGCCGGACGGAACACTCCGTCAGCCGGACAACTAAGGCCGATATATTCCCTGCGGGGCGGCGAGGACCGCCCAGCAATCAGGACACAAGCTGCGCGTCCAGATTGAGGGTCGTGCCTGCGTAGAGCTTTGCAATCGGGCACCCGGTCCGGGTCGCTTCGGCCGCATCCTGGAACGCGGCATCCTCCATCCCCGGCACACTTGCCCGGACCTCCAGATCAATACTGGAGATATGAAAACCGCCCGCCGGATCCGGACCGAGGGTGACGGTTGAACGCGTGTCCACACGGGCTGCCGTATTGCCGCGACCGTCCAGTTCATTGGAGAGGGCCATCGAGAAACACCCGGAGATGGCGGCCGCCACCAGGTCTTCCGGCCCGATGCCCGGGGCCCCCTCAAAGCGGGAACTGAAGGTGAACGGCGTATCCAGGGATCCCCGGTCCGTTTTGATGTGTCCGCTGCCGGACTTTAGATCTCCTTCCCAGGAGGCGTTTGCATGATTTACACTCATGGTTGAAAAATTTAATTTACAGATTCTAGGGTATAGGGCTGGTCGTTGATGGACCAGCTTACGGTGATAGAGGCGGTCTTTTCCAGGATTTTTGCCACCGAGCAGTACTTGTTGACACTCAGATCCACTGCACGGCGAACTTTTTCCGTATCCAGTTCCCCCTCAAACTCATAATGTACATGCAGGTTGGTAAACAGTGCGGGCGTTTCCTCTTCTGCACGGTCATAGGTAATGGCGGTATGGAATTTCCGGAGGTTCTGGCGCTGTTTTTCGAGGATCATTACAATATCAATCCCGCTGCATCCGCCAAGCGCCATGGCGACTGCCTGCATTGGACCGACTCCCTGCCCGCTGCCTCCTTCGTCCGGGCCGGTATCAAAATGCAGCGTATTTCCATTGCTGTTCGCAGCAAGGAAGTGAAACTTGTTGTCTAAGCGCCGGAGCGTAACCTTGGCCATCCGAAGTTTATTCAGCGATGGGAGATTGAACCATCATCCCGCGCTCAGGATTCCATTCCACCTCTGTTTTGCAACTTAATTGTAAAATTATTCGTAGCCTTACCAGAAATGAAACCGTTTCCATACGATGATCTCAGGATGAAACGCCTCTTTGCTGCGACGAAGATCCTTGGCCTTTCGGCCGCGGCCGTTCTGCTCCTGGCTGCATTCAGATCCATTCCGACGGTCCGGGATGTGATCAAAAAAGAGTACCGGGTGAACCCGGGAGGAGAGCTTACGCTGGATCTGGACCGGGGCAATGTAGAAATTGAGGCGACCGGGGGCAATTATGTAAAGATTGAACTGGAGCGCCGTGCGCGGGCGGAAAGTGCAGAGGAAGCCGAGCGGATTCTCCAGTCGGCACACCGCTACGAGTTCGACAAGGACGGGGATGACGTACATATTCAGTCACGGGTGGAAGAGGAGCGCCGGCAAATGCGGTGGCGCAAGGGAGCGGCGATCAAAATTCGGCTGACGGTGCGCGTACCTGAGGAGTATGATATCCGGTTCAAAACCGGTGCCGGCAATATCACGATCATGGAGGTCTTCGGAGCCATTGAGGGCCGCACAGGGGCAGGCAATATCCTCATTGAGGATGTGGAGGGAGATGTGGATGTAAAATCAGGGGCCGGGAATGTGGAGATCTCCGGGAATCTGTATGATGCAGAGATTGTGACCGGTGCGGGCAACCTGTCTGTCTACGCCTCGATGGATGCACTGCGTGCCGTTGCAGGCACGGGAAATGTGACCGTGGAAATGCATGGGCAGCCCCGTGGCGAAAGCAAACTGCGCACCGGTGCGGGCAATGTCTCTCTCTCGCTCCCGGAAGATGTGCAGGCGGAGGTCCGGGGGACTGCGAGTCTGGGGACGGTGACCTGTGAGTGGCCGATTGAGGTCTCCAAAAAACTGCTCTCCAACTCGTTCTCCGGCAAGATCAACGGCGGCGGCGATGCATCCATTGTGATGTCTGCCGGAGTGGGAAATGTGTCCCTGCACCGTCATTAATCAAGGTATGAGCAGGATCAGACAACCTGTCTGATCCGCGATTCCTGCGAGCAGCCACGCCATTGGGGCCGTATGCACGGGCACCAGATTGCGGGGAGTCTCCTCCAGCCTTGAAGTTTCGAGTATCTGGATGGCCGGAAGTTCTCCATTAACTAGAAGGCACCCACCCAATTCATACGAGAACGCTAAGCGTGCGGAGCCATTTGCGTATCCGTCCAAAAACCCGGTGCGGAAGTCGCCCGGTAAAGCGGGGAACCCCGGCAAATCCATCCACTGCAACCGAATTTGACGGTTTCAAAATTTTCGCACTTCGGAGCGCCGTTTTTGGATAAAGATCCCATGTTTCTCTGTGGTGCCCGCCTGTGCGCCAAATCCATCCGTTTACAGTGCTGATTTCTCCTTCATTCAATCCGATCTGCCATCTCTATGAATTCTATGTGCAGGATCCCGCGTTCTGTTTGATGTCTACAAACCGCTGTACCCATCTTATCGTAGCGGAATCCCTGCCGACGAATACGGTGGATATCGGTCTTTTCATACAACCCTGTGGGCTTTTCGCAAGAGGTTGATTTAATTTTTCGGGTTGAAAACGTTCCATTGAACCGCTGCAAGGTCTTCCGCTTCAGGGTGCAGGATCAGTTGGAAATCCGGGTCCCGTTATGAAGATGAGAAGGAATGTTGCAATTGAATATGCAATCTATGATGCAATGTCTGAATGCAGCCACAGCGCCGTTCCAATCCGTGTCTGGAGGGGGATTTTATGCCGGATCATTCCTTCAAATCGGAGACTGCATAGTTCTTCATGGACATAAGGAATTTCAGATTAGGGGTTGGCGGCACGTAGAACAGAAATCTTTGGTATATTTTCGTACCTTGGTCCTGATACCGTTGCATTGGCAGGGTATTCAACCAATCAGCATGCTAAAATTGTCAGATAAATGAAGTCGTTAATCAATAACTTATCTATCACGGCCGTGCTTTCGGTCATCTTTTTGGGAGCGGGGGTACACTTATCCGAATCCCACTCCCTTCATGCGCAGGTTCCCAAAGTCACTGCCGGGGCAGTCATCGGTGAGGATGGGAAGGTGAATGAAGATTCACTCAAAGCTTTTGTTACCTGGGCTACCTCGGTATTTGAAGGGATAGAGACCGATGAGGAGCGTACTAAATTGCTCGGTGAAGTGTATGAGGAAGGCAGTGATTACAACTCAGGCAAGATTTATGTAGTTCTATTTGCAACGGGCGGTACTGAAGGCAGCGATGGTAGAATTATATATTATGGTAAGAATCCGAACCTGAATGGTTTGCCCGCGCTGGAGGTAAAGGATGATGAGGGCAATGAAGTTGTTGAGGAAATGCTGAAAGCAGAAAAGGGCGAAGAAGTAATCCGGGTGGAGTATTGCTGGAATGATCCAAGGGATCCTTCGGACAACGCGCCAGGTGCCACCTGCAAGCCCAGTTATGCCATGCGTTACGCATCTTCATTGACTGACAGTGATCTTGTTGTCGTTGGCGGATATTATCAGGATTTAAGTTTTTTAACGGTAACGCTTCCCGAAGATCT
>JAJEFL010000097.1:0-14633 GCA_022820435.1 Rhodothermales bacterium | reverse complement strand
ATCAATTCTTCCAGTTCAAATTTTCGAAAATTCCCGACGGTGATTCCGAGTTCGCGGGCAAAAGTGCGCAGGTCAGACACATAGAAATATCCGTTGTTAAACTCCTCCACACTCATCTCCCGGTGTAAGACGCTCATGTCCAGATGATTTAGCAAAAACTTGAATCTGCAAAATTTTCGTGCTCATAGGTACAGTGTCAAACTTGAACCGGGGATACAGAGTTTCCGTGACCGATGGATAGTAGATCCTGTATTCGAAAATCTATCTGTCCACAGCCATAGGTCGCCATCCCTAACGTTCTCTGCTGCCGGGCACCCGGTAGATTTGAACCTGCATTGTCTGTGATAAACGGGGGGCTTTGCCATCCATCAATGGACGAAAAATTAAAAAAGAGCCCGTATCTCGCTCTGACCCAATTTGACTGGACGGGGTTTCATTCATTCGTCCAGCGGGGCCGCATCCCCCTCAATGAAGAACCGGCAGCGGGCACCAATTTGACTAACTCATACTAAGAATCCGTCATGTATCCCATTGAAGAAGCAGGAGAATTTAACCTGATCCGTCGCCTCGCCGCAATCAGTTCATCCAGCATCAGGCCTCCTGTCATTACCGGGATCGGAGATGATGCCGCAGTTTACCATCCAAAACCCGGCATGGTGCAGGTCGTCACAACAGATGCCCTGGTTGAGGGCTACCATTTTGATTTTGACTTCTACAGGATGGATCATGTCGGCTACAAAGCCATGGCCGTAAATCTTAGTGATATTGCCGCAATGAATGCCCGGCCTGTACTGGTGACCATAGCACTGGGATTACCCGGGTCATTCTCGATAGAAGATCTGGACGCTCTCTATGATGGGCTCACCAACGCTGCTTCCAGATACGGAGTCCAGATTGTCGGCGGCGACACAACGCGCTCGCCGGTTCTGATGCTTTCCGTCACGGTCATCGGTGAGGCAGGCGAACATGACCTAGTGTATCGAAACGGAGCCGGCCCCGGTGACCATATCTGTGTCACTGGAAATCTGGGGGATGCGGCAGCCGGACTTGATCTGCTGCGCAGTCACACGAAGCCGGAAACGCCTGGAGGCAGGGTCTGGGATGTCTTGACTACCCGTCATCTGATGCCGGTCCCCCGGCTGGATCTGGTGCAGGAGTGGGCTAGAAAAGGGGTACGCCCCTCCGCTCTTATTGATATATCCGACGGGCTAACCAATGAGGTGCACCATATCTGTGCGGCATCCGGCTGCGGAGCCGTCCTGTGGGAATCCAAACTCCCCGTATCACCAGAATTGCTTGCCGGAGCCCCGAAATCCCGTACCCCTGTTGACTACGCACTGAACGGGGGAGACGACTATGAACTGTTGTTTACCGCTCCCTCTGGAGTTCTCACACAGATGTCTCCAGACTCCTATACCACGATTGGAGTCGTTACCGAAACGGATGTCCTGATCCATCGGACAGACGGGACACTTGAGCCGTTGAGAGCAGAGGGACATGATCATTTCAGGGTGGAATGACTGGCTCGGTTTGACTGACAGCAAATGGACAAATTTTTTCTGTGGGTACGTTTGATTCGGGGAAATTGTATTTCCATGAAACACGCAATCGGGAAGTTTTGTTAATTTTGTCTCAGGCAATTCTTTAAAAACTAAACGCAACAATCCGGAAATGCCGCTAAATGGTCAGTGGCCCGACCCTATAGCTAGCGAATCGTTCACGTTAGCCTATTTACTGCGCAGGTCGAAGGAGTATAATGATATTGGCATTACTCCTCTCCAGGTGAATAAGCTAGCCTATATCCTGCATGGTTGGACATTGGGAATTAAGGATCGCCCTCTGTTTAATAACATCACTTCACAGATACAGGCATGGCGGTATGGTCCTGTCGTGGTAGGAATTTATCATCTGTTGAAACCATTTGGCAGTTCTCCGGTGACGTTTGAGAAGATTGAAAATCCTCCAGGTATCAGTGATGGTCAATTACTGCGGCAATATAGAAATGTGGTTTCTGAGGATGTGGTGGGGTTCATGGAAGAAAACAAAGAGTCTACCGACCACTTAGATGAACTCTACGATATATACATAGAATTCGACGGCAACCAGTTATTCAACATGACGCACGAGGTCGGTACCCCATGGTATCAGTGTCGTGCCCGAGGATTCGAAAAACTTGGTCTACTCGGACAGAAACATATTCCAGATTCAGTGATCCGGTTATATTACAGGAACTTTGCAAAGAAATACAATCTCAACGAAACGTGAGCAAGAAAAGAAAGTCAAGTGGAAAAGATTTTGGGATTCTAAGACGGGATCTTAGTAAGCATCCATCAAAATTGGAAGTATCTCCAGAATGGGAGGTCGCCAACTCATTAGTTTCGTTATTCAGTTATAACTGGAGTCAATTTCCGTCATTTCTAAGAGGAATGGTTCGGTGGGTACTGCTATTTGCGGTAGTGGTCGCCATCCTCAACTATGGATCGGGCCATGCCAGAGAGTTCTTTTGCCAGTGGGGGATTGGTGGAGACAAGCACTGTGATCACCGCCCGGCAACATGGAACAGAGGTTTATTTCCGTAGCCAAAGTTCCCCGCAATTCTGTTTGATCTTCCTGAGACTTCAGGGCAAGTCAAAATCTTGAAAGTCTCAGTACTCAGTATGGGAAAACCAGATAGATCTTATCCCGGATCGTGCAGGCAGTCAACGATAGCCGGGGCATACACGCCATGGAGAGTTCTCTTTGCGGCAAATAAACGCCCAAACATGGTCGGAAGTGAGTACAGTACATCCCAGATCATCCGCCCCCTGAAAGACTCCCCGAGCCCCGCTTCCATCACTTAAAACAGTTCCCCCTGAACCCCTGACCCGGTCCTGCCTCCTTTCGTCCCTGATGCTGCACTTTTTCTGCGGGCCCGATTCCTTTTAATTTCAGTTTTTTCGTCTTCCCACACGTTGATGCCCGCCTCCTTGAGACGCTCACCCTCAGGAGAAATCTTGCGGCCACACAGTAGGCGGGAGTCCTCTAATCGCTTCATGGTCGACGCAGTGATTTCAAATCGGTCCTCTCTCGTTTTTGAATCGGAGCCGTCAATATATAAGATGTTCTCGGCAAATCCCGCTGCCAGTGAACCGACGACTGCGGTTTGACCAGTTTCTTGAGAAGCTTTGGGGCTCTGTGCAGTGATCATGACCAGTTGACTGCTGCGGATTGCCCCGCGGTGAGATTTTTTAAGACGCGGCTTCAGTACTCCATCGTGCAGTATCCAAATTGCACATCCCGAATGCTCGTGTACGGTCTCTACAATCCGGCGGGCCATCTTCAGATGCCCCGCCGCAATCACGGTTTGTCCTTCTTTTGCCGCTGCCGCTGCCGCCGCACAGGCTTTCCTGATCCTTCCATCGGGAATCGTATCCGGCCCGAAAATCGCCATCCCCCCGGAAGTTAACAGGCTTTGATTGCCAGTTCCAAAAAGCAGGGGCGGCGCATGATTACGCATGCCCGCCCGGATTGCTTTGGGATAATCCTCATCACTGCGGGCAAGAACCCAATACCCCTTTCGCTGCCACTCCTCCAGACTGAATCCAAGGTTGATCCGGCGACCTAAAAGCCATTGAAGACGATCCGAACGGATCGGGGGAACCTCGGGTATGGACTCCATGGTAAGCAGATCCTGCGGCCGTTTTCCAGATTGGTAAAGAGCGGCAGCCAACTGATTGTACTCTGCACATTCAAGCGGCCGAAACTCTTCCTCGCCTCCCTGATATGCACAAAGAAGCAGGATTGCGCAGGCATCATCTGTGATGGAATCAGTCATTTTCTATCAGGACGGTACATCTGATGTAATTGCGTTTGCACGGCCAACGATCCCTGCCTGTGCAATGTGTTGTTCATCGTCCATGTCTACACTCAGTCAATTAAAATAAACTACCCTGGATTCCATACTCTCCTGAGGATTCCCTGCTGGAATTATCCGAATCGCCTGCACCCTCTTTTTCGCTGAATTCAGCGTTCGCTCCATCTCCATCCTTACCATCCTTTGCAGGAATTTGCTCGAACAAGTCCAGCTGAATTCCTCCCTGCTGATGCTTCCCGGAACCGGAAGCCGCTTTCTCCTCAACAATAGCCCTTTCCTCTATTTCACAATCTTCTTCCTCTGCCTCCTCAATGCTGTCCAGGTCTTTGGACGAGGCGGGAATTTCCAGATATGCGGGTTCAATTTCATGACCCGGGCGGTCATCCTCCGGTAATTCGGGTTGGATGATTTCTGTACGATCTTCAAACAATCCTTCATGAATCGCCATCTCCACCTCAATCCAAGGGTTGGCACCTCCATGAGTCAGGCGTTCTGCAGCGGCGGTAGCCTGCCCGAAAGACCGTACGAAGCAGTTTCTTTGTTCCAGTACGCTGTATACAGCCTCTTCCATGCAGTAACGATCTCCGCTGAGTTCTGTACCATCCACATACATCACCGAATCACAAAGGGCCACAGCAATACGTCCCACCTCCGGTTCCTGCGGGAGCGGACGCCTATCAGCGGGGCTTCGCCCTGAGAGCATCAGGAATTTTCCAGCCGCCTTTGCCCGGCGGAATAATTTCCGGAGCGACTCTCCAAATACCGGGCCCTGGATGACCCAAATCACGGACCCTCCGCTGTGAAGTCCCGACTCGACTACCGCAGACGAAAGTGTCTGTTTCCCGGCTGCAATGATGGTGCGATCATGCCGGAAACAGAGTTCGGCTATTTCCCGGGCATGTTGATTTGACGATTCCATCACCTGATCCGGGCCGATTACGGCCGTTGCACTTTGATCCAGCAGTTGGCGGTCTCCCATACCGAAAAGCACTGGAGGGGCAGATTCCTGAAGAATTTGACGAACACGTTTCGGATAGTGCACATCTCTCCTGCCAATGATCCAATAATCCTTACGCTGCCACTCTTCCAGATAAAATCCCAGTGTAATACTCCGACCCAGTAATGCCGTCAGACGGTCACTGCCAAGGCCTGTTGCCTGGGCGGCTGCTTCGGCGCACGATTGCTGAATCAGATTCCCTGGCCGATAGCCATTCTGAAGGAGCCACTGCTCAAGCGTATTGTACTCCTGAATCTCCAGAGGAAGATATACATCTTCGCCCCCAAGCCAGGCACAAAGAAGCAGCACTGTATTTGTGTCGTCAGACAGGGGCCAGATCATGTTACTCGGACAGGGTTCGTTTGACCAGTGCTGCAGGCAGGACCGCATGGCAGCCGTCATAGCGTAATAATGCAGCTAAGGTTGTCAGGGTCCACCCGCTTACGATCAGATCATCAATGAGAATCGTTGGAGCTTCAACTGCATAATCAATCACAAATGCCTCCGCCGCATTGCGGGCACGCTGGACCGGATTCTTTTGAGCACTCTGTCGCCCCCCTATACCTGTCCTTGAGGCTGTTGTAATGAGATCCAGATCAAGTTCATTCGCAACCGCTTCTGCCAGAAGTGGGATGTGTTTTTTACCCTCATGCGGCGGTACATACGTGATAAACTGGAATTTTGAGACCCGCTTTTTGATCATTGCAATGAACGCCGCCACAACTTCGTCAGAATACTGATTTTGAAATCGCCTCTCTCTCAGGATCCGATCCCCGAGATTGCCGTCAAAAGCTCTGCAGAGAACAAATCCCCATTTCGCCCGATACTCCGGTTTAATGGTTTCCGATTCGTGGATTTCATGTTCGGAGAGATTAGAGGCCGGCCACTTCTGATTGGGATAGATGAAAATTTTTCGCTTCCCCATGAACTGTTTGGCTTCGCGGACCAGTTCGGCTCTAGGCTGATACGATTGATTCGTCTTTCCCTGACAGTTGCGACATTTTCCACATCTTCCGGCAGTCTGATCATCCAGTGCCCGCTGCAAAAATGCCATCAGACATCCTTTATGATCCATGTATTGGCGCATCTGCTCCTTTTCACGATTGCGAATTTCCTGTAATCGCCGAATCTTGTCTTGAGAAATCTCAAATCCCTCTGCCTCTCCGGTTGCAACCCATGCCCCCATTTCATAGATGACCGGTGCAGGGGATTCCAGTGACGCAAGTTTCAGGATTTTCTCAATCCTGCTTCCTTTGAGGTTAACCTGGAACATGATTTCGGGAACGGTCAGTCCACCTTCAACATCTTCAAGTACTTTGAGCACCTGATTAATCTCATGTTGAGGCGGAAATGCATTGCTCAGGAAGTAGTCCGCAATCTGTTCATCTTCATTCCCCCACATCAGGAATCCGTAGGCTTTTTCAACACCTCGGCCCGCCCGCCCCACCTGCTGATAATAATGAACGACCGATCCAGGGCGCTGATAGTGGATCACGAACGCTAAATCCTTCTTATCAAAGCCCATCCCCAGAGCAATCGTCGCAACCAGAACTTTCAGTTCATTCGCTAAAAGTGCCTTTTCTAATTTGTCGCGCTCCCCCGCATTTCCATAGTAGGCATGCGCATCAATCTTCTGAGATTTAAGCCATTCCGCAACTAGGTCTGCATCCTTTCGCGTGAGAACATAAATGATTCCGCTTCCCGGTAAATGTGGAACCACCTGGGCAATCCAGGCCAGCCTGACCTGGGGATCCGTTAATCTGAGGTTATGAAGTTCGAGGCTGTGCCGGATCAGGCTTCCCCGGGTTACCGGAATGTCTCCTCCCAGTTCTTTCTGGACATCCTCCACAACACGGTTATTGGCCGTCGCAGTCGTGGCTACAATCGCAGCCCCTTCTGGAATCAATTTCTGAATTCTTCGAATGCGCTGATAATCCGGCCGAAAGTCATGTCCCCAGTCCGAGATACAATGCGCTTCATCAATAATCAGCATCCCGATCCCAAGTTTTATTTTCGAGAGTACCCTTGAGAAAAACGTTGCGTTTGCCAGCCGCTCAGGCGTGATCATCAGTATATCTACATCATCCGACTCCAGTTCTTCATAGATATCCGCCCAGTCATCGTAATTATCCGCGGTCATTCTTCGTGCCGTCAGATTGAGTTTCTCTGCCGCCAGTTCCTGATTGCGCATCAGGGCCACAAGAGGAGAAATCATCAGTGACGGGCCCGCACCTTCCTCCCGCCTGAGTCGGGTCGCAATCGTATAGACCATCGTCTTCCCCCAGCCCGTTCGCTGTACGACCAGAACCCGGTGCCCGCTTACGGCCTGCGCAATACTCTCCCACTGGCCGTCGCGAAATTCGGCATCCTGCCTGCCAACGGCATCACGCAGGTACTGCGTCGCAATGTCCTTGAGCGTAGATGGATTCTTTGGAGATAACATAAAGTTCAGTGACTGCACCACCCGGTGGCGGTGGCATCAAGAAATGCATGGCGCAGTTGTCGGCGCATATCGGATCCAATGGGGGACCCTGGCGGGATTGCGGTGCGAACCGCCCGCTCGCTGGCTTCGTATTCCCGCAGGAGGTACCGCTCAATGTCTGCAAGCACCATCTGATGATGGTAGCGGGTTTCCCGGTCGCTCTGGGGGATCCCTGCATCGGGAATCCACTCTGCAAACTCCCGCAGCCGCTCTTCCACCAGAGCTCTGACGGCAGGCGCTGCTTCACGGTTCGAAGCCAGTCCAATCAGTTCATCAATCCAGACCAGCTGCACCACACGCTGCAGTTCCGCCTCGTAGGGGTCCTCCGAACTATCCACTCCCCATGTTGCATCACTGATCACCTCCATCACTTCATGGAAGTCCGGTAAGGTGTCATCATGGTCTGTCTGGTAGGCCATGCGAGCCGCACGTTCAGGGCTGAGGATTTGACGGAACACCATGGTCGCCACCGCCGCCGCAGGTGTATAGGCATCAAAGACCAGACCGGTATGCCGTGAAAATAATTCCCGGTGCATTGGAAATCCCGGCGGACGCGGGGGGATATTCAGACGTACATTTTCGGGAACCCGAAGTGCTTCCGCCATCACCACCTCCAACAGTGCTTCCAGTGCATCTTCCTGCACCGCGCCTTCAACGGGGGCAGCCGGTGCCTGCCCGTCCCCGCGCATGGCGTAGGTATAGGTTATCCCACCGAGTAATTTGGCGGTCGCCTGTATCTGATAGCGATGCCGCAGATAAAGCGGAACCAATGCTTCTTCCATGGTTGCCAGTGGCTGCCCGGTGCGAATGACATTCTCCCCAAATCGGCCCATGGCCACTTCGCGGACTGCCATCTCGTGACGGAGTGCCCCCACGATATCATCACCATTATCCCAGAGATTCGAAAGTGGATGCGCCGCACCGAAAGGGCGGGCATCTGCATCTGTGATATAATGAAGCCCATCCGCCCACGCCTGCTGGAGGATCGCATCCAGCAAGGCCGCCTCGCCGTCGCCGGGTAACGGCTGTGCGTACCCGTAGGCAATCGCCACCTTGTCCCATTCCCCAATGCCGGTCGCATACGCCGCCTCCAGTTCAATCTCTCCATTCACATCCAGCACAGCATACGGGGCAGGATAATCCATGACGGAGGCGCGGCCGTTCACCGAGGAGGCAAAATTGTGACTGATCCCAAGTGTGTGTCCGACTTCATGGGCAGATAACTGCCGGATCCGCGCCAGAGACATGGAGAGCATCGGATCCTCCGCTGCCAGAGAATCACCGTAGGGAGCCAGGAGACCTTCGGCAATCAGGTAATCCTGTCGCACCCGAAGAGAGCCAAGAGATACATGACCTTTGATGATTTCACCGGTACGCGGATCGGTCACGCTTGCGCCGTAACTCCATCCCCGGGTCGCACGGTGAACCCATTGAATCGTATTGTATCGCACATCCATAGGATCCGCCCCCTCCGGCAGCATCTCAATCTGAAATGCATTGGAAAACCCGGCGGCCTCAAAGGCATCGGTCCACCATCGGGCACCATCCAGAAGCGCCCCCCGAACCGGTTCGGGGGTGCCGGGATCCAGATAGTAGATGATCGGAGAAACGGGATCACTGATTACCGAATCCGGGTTCTGTTTGATCAGGCGGTGCCGCCGGATGTAGCGTTTCCTCATGTCCTCCCCAATCGGAGCCGCATAATCCATATAACTGATTGCGCCATACCCGGCGCCGGGGTGAAAAACTCTCGGCGTGTACCCATCATCAGGGAGTAGGACAAAGGAATGCCGCACACTCAGCGTGACCGAATAAGGGTCCGCGGCTACATCACGCACATAGCGGCCCGGGGATGCGGAGGTGAAGGTGATTCGCGCCTCCATCTCAGTATTTCTCGGAAATGCTTTCAGCATTGCGGGAACGGGAGCACTGCGGCTTTTGTCGAGACTGAAACTGCCCTGTTGGGCATCCCGGAGTCTGCGAACGATATCGTTCGCATCCCGAACGACGAAATCGGTCGCCTTCACAAGTACACGCCCGCCTTCCTCTGCTTCCACCGTAAATCCCCAGAGTACCGCTTCGGCGAAGGCTTCGCGCACCGATGCACGCTCTGTGGCTGACTCTGAATCCGCACGGTAGCGCAGATTCGGCATGACTAACAGAATTTTAGGTCCAACGCGCTCAAAGCGGACCAGCCGTGTACTGCCCAGTTGACTCCGGTCCAGTCCGATATCATTGGACCCTAAACCCGCCGGCATAGAGGTGACGTAAATAAATTCCTGTTCCACGGCAGGGATTTCCAGATAGATGTCCCCCTTTTTTTCATCCCAGTACACCGGGAAAAATCCGTCACGTTTATCCATGCCCGCAGTTTTATCCGTGATAGAGGTGATTCCCTGTCCATACGCCGGCAGAGAGGCGAGACATAAGAGAAGGAGCAGGCTGAAAAAGCACATCGGAGTGTTCATGAGTACTTAAGTATGGTGAATCAAATGGAATAAAGGGAACGGGTCTCGGTTCCATCAATCGTACTAATATAAATGTTTTCTCCCCTGATTCACGAACCGAACTGTGAATTCGGAAAAATGAAGCCATTTTCGCTTAGCCCCGTTAAACCGCATTCTGAATCAGCAATTTACTGCGATAATCGGACATGTCAGTCGGGTCTACGGTTTACCTGAATGACGAAACATACTGGACTCGCACAGGAAATCATGTCTGTCGCAAGGTTGCATCATTTTACCGTTCAACAAAATCTCACTTAATAATATGGCCTCAACCGGGCAAGTCGTACAGGTGGTCGGACCTGTCGTTGACGTTGCGTTTTCTGCCGGTGACGTTCCTGATATTCTGGACGCACTGGAAATTACACGCGAAAATCAGGATGCGCTCATCCTTGAAGTGCAGCAGCATCTAGGAGAAAACCGTGTGCGTGCGGTTGCCATGGACTCAACGGACGGGCTGACCCGGGGGGTTCCCGTCAACAGTACCGGTCAGCCCATCGCCATGCCTACCGGTCCGGATATTCGGGGGCGCCTGTTTAATGTAGTCGGTCGTGCAATTGACGGGCTGCCACAGCCTGAAGCGGAAGGTGCTCTGCCGATTCACCGCGAACCACCCGCATTCAGTGACCTGTCAACCAGCGTTGAGATGCTGGAGACCGGGATCAAGGTGGTGGATCTCATTCAACCGTACTCACGCGGTGGCAAGATTGGTCTGTTTGGCGGGGCAGGGGTTGGTAAGACCGTTCTGATCATGGAACTCATTAACAACATTGCGAAGGCGCATGAAGGCCTGTCCGTCTTTGCCGGGGTCGGTGAGCGTACCCGTGAAGGGAATGATCTGCTCCGCGAAATGATTGAAAGCGGAGTGATGCAGTACGGGGAGGAGTTTCAGCAGGCGCTGGAAGAAGGCAACTGGGATCTTTCCAAAGTGGATATGGACAAGATTAAGGAGAGCAGTATCAGCCTGATCTTTGGCCAGATGAATGAACCCCCCGGTGCACGTGCACGTGTGGCCCTGAGCGGCTTGACCATTGCAGAGTATTTTCGTGACCTGGGAGGCCGTGATGTACTGCTGTTTGTCGACAATATCTTCCGGTTTACTCAGGCGGGCTCCGAAGTGAGTGCCCTTCTGGGGCGGATGCCCAGTGCGGTAGGCTATCAGCCTACTCTCGCCACCGAGATGGGAGAACTTCAGGAACGGATTACCTCCACCAAGAGCGGATCCATTACCTCGGTACAGGCAATTTATGTGCCGGCGGATGACCTCACGGACCCCGCACCGGCCACCGCATTTGCACACCTGGATGCAACCACGGTGCTGTCCCGTCGCATTGCATCTCTGGGACTTTATCCGGCTATTGACCCTCTGGATTCCAACTCAACGATCCTGACCCCCCGTGTGGTCGGCGACGAGCACTACACTACTGCGCAGGAGGTCAAACAGTTGTTACAGCGCTACAAAGAGTTGCAGGACATCATCGCCATCCTTGGCATGGATGAACTTTCGGATGAAGATAAACTCGTCGTTCAGCGTGCCCGCCGCGCAGAGCGGTATATGAGTCAGCCCTTCTTTGTTGCAGAACAGTTTACCGGCGCGAAAGGGAAATACGTCAGAATTGCGGACACCATCAAAGGGTTCCGTATGATCCTGTCCGGTGAGTTGGATCACTTGCCGGAATCCGCCTTTACCTACAAGGGGACGATTGATGAGGTCATTGAGGATGGAGAGCGCAAACTTGCCGAGGCATCATGAGTAGCGATCAGCGACTGCTTCGGGTTGATATTGTTGCGCCGGACAAGCGTGTATTTCAGGGGTATGCGAAAGGGCTTCGTGCTCCCGGGGCAGACGGGAGTTTTCAGATCATGTATAATCATGCCCCGATGATTTCTTCTCTGGAGGTGGGGCCTTTGGTCCTGACATTGGCGGATACAGAAAAGGCATCCTTTGCCACCAGCGGGGGCTTCATTGAGGTGATCGGGAATATCGTCACAGTCCTCGCAGAAACCGCTGAACCGGCATCAGACATTGACACAGATCGTGCTCAGAAAGCGGAGCAGCGGGCGCTGGAGCGCCTTCAAAAGGCATCAGGAGATTTTGACCGAATCCGGGCAGAACGGGCGCTGAAGCGTGCTCGTAACCGCATTCGTATCAGTATGGCCAGCTAACCCTGTGAATAGAGTTCATGTTTCGATTCATCTTGTTGTTAATCCTTTTGCGATTCGCTGTGCCCGCGGTTGCGCAGACTGACTCCACCTGGACGACCGAGGTACGGGGAACCGTATCCTTTACACAGGTTGGGTTCCACCGATGGCATGACGGGGGTGTGAGTTCGCTCGCATTAGGGACCGGCATCCATGCACAGGCGGCCAAACCATTTGGAGAAAATCAGCAGGAGCATGAGGTCCGCCTTGCGTTCGGCGTCGTAAAACAGGATGGAATCAAACTGCGCAAGTCCGATGATCTGATTCACCTGCGGAGTGCATTCAATTTTTCTGGAATCCCGATTTTTGGACGATTAAGTCCGGCCATTACGTTAGACCTTCGATCCCAGTTTGCGGATGGCTTTCAGTACAATGAGACGGACGAGGGTTTGGGTGCTCTGCAAATTTCCGGATTTTTGTCTCCTGCAACCCTCACAGAATCCATTGGTCTGGATTATCCGGCCAGATCCTGGCTCAATCTGCGTCTGGGGATTGCGGCGAAGCAGACCATTGTCACGATTCAGAGCCTGCGCAGTCGCTACAAGGTGTCCTCAAATTCCGTGTTTCGCTGGCAGATGGGGACTGCCGGACTGTTCATTTTTGATCGTACGATCTTCCCGAATGTGGATCTGAAGTCCACATTAACTCTTTTTCTTGCCTTCAATCAGGCATCTCCGGACACGATCTGGGAGACTTTGCTGACCATGAAAGTGAACTCATGGCTTCAGGTCAACGCGGAGTATACGGCACTTTTTGACCGGGATCTATCGCGTTATATCCAGCGGAAGCAGTCCCTGGCGGCCGGGATCTCATTCAGGATTCTGTAGGCTCCGGCAGGAGGTGCCAGACCACCCAGGCCATGAGTGCAGTCACAAGGGTACTGGATAGAATATTGTACAGAAAGCCTGGGTGATCATAGAGCCATCCGGCGAACCCTGTTGCGACCCCCAGGCCAAACTGTCCTGCTGCGACGGCTAATCCCATCATCGCCCCCCGCTGCGTGTGTGCGGTCAGAGCGGTCAGCAGGGCCATGATCGGCCCGGTACGCATTGCACCAAAGGTTAGAATCAATGTAATGACCACAACGGCAGCCGTAAATCCCTGCACCCACAGCGTCACAAATGGGAGGATGAGGGTCAGGGTCAGACATGCAAACATCAAAATCGGCTTTCGACCAAAGCGGTCCGAGAGGACTCCGCCTGAGGTCGTCCCTGCAACAATCCCGATGCCCCCGACCACAAACAGCAAAGCCAGTTGCTGCACCGAAATCCCTACTTCCTCTTCCAGCCATTTTGGGAAAAAGAACAGGAATAATCCGAGACTTGCAAAGAGAAGGAAATAGATAAAAACTCCTGCGCGCGGTCCAGGACTCTGTAAAAGTCTGCCATAGGTTCTGAGTACAGCAGGAATGGAGAATGGCACCTCATCATACTTCACATCCGGCTGCGGCAGATACCGCCAGGCCATGGCGCTTGCTGCGGCCATCAGCCCGCCGAAGACAATAAACGGAGCATGAAATCCATACGCATTTGCCAATAGAATCCCTGTCGGCATCCCGATAATCTGCCCGCATGCCACACCGGTGAGAATCCATCCGGTTGCCCACCCGCGGCGTTTATAGGGAAAGTAGTCCCCCACAAATGCGACCATACTGCCGCTGTACACGCCTGCTGCCATTCCTGCAAGTGCACGCATGATCAGGAGCGATTCATAGTGAGCGGCGATTCCATGCAGAAGCAGTACTGCGGCGATAAGGGCGGTTCCCACAATTAATACTCTGCGCCGGCCTACACGATCTGAGATCGGACCCACAATGAGTGTGGAAAAAGCCAATGCCACCGAGTAGGCGGTTCCCAGAAAGCCAAGCGCAAAATCGGTTGGAGGGTTCTGATTCAGGAGTTGATCCTGAATGATTGGCAAAAGAGGGGCCACAATAAAAAGCTGGCAGCTCACGATGAACACAGTCAGCCACAGCGGAGCAATGATAAAAAATGCATGCTGTCCATCCCTTGGCGCGGGAATCTCCGATAAAATGTCTTTGGTCACTGTCGCTGGAATCTATTTGGTGCCTGTCCTAAAAGATAGCGCTCCGGTATAAGGCGAGTTAAAGTTGTATTTATCAGGCAGGGATTCGTTGGTACAACATTCGCATTTTGTGAGTTTCTAACTGAGTCACGGGATGTTTAGGGCAGATGTTCAAAAAAGTGCCGAGGCCCATTGCATTTTGGCAAAGGCCGCACACACGGCGCATCCCCGAACGGTCTGGAAGCGGTAATGCTGCATCACTGGAAATTCCTGAAGTTCAGGGGGTGATTCACAGGGATCAAACAGACTGGGTGATCTGATGTCTTCTACTCTCTGATTGGATGTATCAAATTTGCGGACTGAACTGGGCTTTCTAACATTTTTCAAGGGCTATCACGTAAAAGGGGGGTGAGGATTCCAGTGTGTCGTTACCGAGGCAGCAATGCAGCCGGATTGGCGAATGGAATTCGCACCTCAATCTTTTTGGTGTAGCGGCCCTCCCTTCACACATGATTCCCGTTGCGTTTACTCAAGTCTTCGGGTAATCCTCCCCGGTTGGCTGAGAACAAT
>JAJEFL010000132.1:0-21520 GCA_022820435.1 Rhodothermales bacterium | reverse complement strand
AAATACGCCACGACTGGCCGGCGAGAAGATATGCCGTCACGCAGGACACTGCAACCCAAGGGAGGAGCCGGATGCGTTAACGCGCACGTCCGGATTCTGTGCGGGGGGCCCGGGGTAACCCGGGTCCCTACCGCGATGGAGATTGGATGAAAAGACAGCCTTCCCATATATTTATTGACGATCCAGTAACAAGTCTTGACGACCACAATATCTTCGTGACTGCATCAACGCTGTTCGACCTGATGGATAAACACTTAGACAAACGGAAGATCATCGTTACCACCCATCATGTCGGGATGTTCTCCATCCTTTTTAATTGGTTAATGAAGGGTGAGAAGAGCGGCAGGTTCAAGCAAAAGACAAAGGCGAATATTCTGAGTAGTAAACATGGCGGGGTTTCGCTGGACAATATCCGGAGCGATGTGTTTCTCTATCACCTCCGGGTACTTCAGGTGCTGGAGCAGGCTCTGCAAGAAGAAGATGTCCGTGTATATCATTTTGCCCTTCTTCGCCAAGTACTAGAGAGTGTGTCGTCGTTCCTCGGTGTCGGCAGGATCAGTTATGTACTCAAAAGCATAGGTTTTGAGGATGCGGATGAGATTGCCCGAATCGTAAACACGCTAGTCCACAAGAACTTCTTCCTCTATGAGTCCGATCTTCTTGCATCAGATAATCGGATGCTGTTCGAAAAGATTTTTGAGAAGCTAAACACACAGTACAAATTTGTTATCCATGCTGGCAGGCCATGACACAGAACGAACAGAGACAACTTGGTGCAACACTCTGGTCCATCGCGGGCGAACTCCGCGGAGCAATGAACATGGACGACTTCCGAGACTATATGCTCGCAGTTCTATTTTTTCGCTATCTCTCGGACAACTATGAGCGAGCTGCGAAGAAGGAACTTGGACATGATTACCCGGATGCCGCAGGCAACGGCGGGCGATCCTCTCTGTCTGTCTGGTATGAGCAGAACCCGGATGATGAGTTGGTCTTCGAGAAACAGATGCGGCTCAAGGTACACTATGTCATTCGCCCCGAATACCTCTGGGCCAATATCGCCGACAAGGCACGCACCCAGAATGACGAACTGCTCAACACACTCCAGGCCGCCTTCAAGTATATTGAGAACGAATCATTCCAGGGTGCGTTCTCCGGTCTTTTGTCAGAGGTCAATCTCGGCTCGAACAAACTGGGCAGAACTTATATGGACAGGAACGCGAAGCTTTGCACAATCATGACCAAGATTGCCGATGGGCTTACGGAGTTCTCTGCAGATAGTGATACACTCGGACATGCCTACGAGTACCTGATCGGTCAGTTCGCCGCGGGCTCGGGCAAGAAGGCCGGCGAGTTCTATACGCCGCAGCAGGTATCGGACATCCTCTCCTCAATCATTGCGCTTAACGGTCAAGAATCGAAGACCGGCAGGCGGATGCACCTCGTTCGTGTAATGGACTTCGCCTGCGGTTCGGGCTCATTGCTGCTCAATATGCGCAAGCGTATCGGACCGCACGGCATCGGCAAGATCTACGGGCAGGAAAAAAACATCACCACCTACAACTTAGCCCGTATGAACATGCTTCTGCATGGAGTGAAGGACACCGAGTTTGAGATCTACCACGGTGACACATTGACGAACGATTGGCAAATGCTCCGTGAGACAAATCCAGCAAAAAAACCCTACTTTGATGCCGTGGTCGCCAATCCACCGTTCAGTTGCCGTTGGAATCCGAACGAGGCAATGGGTGAGGACATGCGCTTCAAGAATTATGGGCTGGCACCAAAATCGGCGGCAGACTTCTCGTTTCTACTGCACGGATTCCACTACCTGAAGGATGACGGCGTAATGGCCATCATTCTGCCGCACGGCGCACTCTTCCGCAGCGGTGCCGAGGCGAAGATCCGCCGTAAGCTACTTGAGGATGGAAACATTGACACAGTCATCGGCCTGCCTGGGAACCTCTTTTACTCGACCGGTATCCCCGTCTGCATTCTCGTGCTGAAAAAATGCAGGCAACCTAACGATGTTCTGTTTATCAACGCATCCGAGCATTTCGAGAAGGGCAGGCGGCAGAATTATCTATCCAAAGAACATATCAAGAAGATTATCAATACTTATCAGGATCGCCCGGAGAGTGTAGAGAGATACGCTCGCCGAGTGGAACTGAATGAAATCAAGGCCAACGACTATAATCTGAATATCACTCGATATGTTAGCACGGCCAAGCCGGAAGTACAGATTAATCTGTCAGCGGTACATAAGGAATTGATCGAAATTGAAAGGCAGACCCAGGAATCAACGGCGAAATACAATGTATTCCTGAAAGAGCTTGGGTTACCTCCACTGGCGGCACCGATGGATTCAGGCGAGAACAATTCTGACTGATTGGGATACGTTGGTTTTGGGGGGCAGGCATGCGCACATCGCCCACGAAACCACGCAGTGGATGAAATTACAATTGTAAGTCTCTCTGAGCCTTAACCTTGCACAATGAGTATCGTTTGCGGGAATTTCTCAAAACTCAATGGCACCGGGCAAGGATCATTCCTCATGTGCGCGAAGGTTATGCGCGTCCGTGTTGTGTCGGGATAGTTTATATTCCGATACAATGAAGCCAGTATTGTTTTCCATACAGCAGGTGAATCGCCTTCGGCAAGCTGCCGAAAAAGCCAGAAAGAATGCCGGAATGGGCTGGGACGGCTGGTCAGATGATACGCACACCGCCATGGAGTTCCTGCGTGTATTTGATTCTCTCTGGCTCAAGGAGGGGTTTACCCTTGAGGCTTATGTGTATTCTTCCGGCCAAAACGGTAATGGTGTCATCTGGGCAGTTCCTTCGGATGCCGAAATACCATCGCTTGCGGATTGTCCGAGAAACGAAGAGACGGTCTTAAGGACTCCGGTACCACCGGGAGCAATCCCGCTCATGCAGGCAATAGACGGGGATCAAAGCCCATGGTCGTACCTGTCTGCATCCATTCTTGGTCGCGAAGCGTATGAATTTGGGGCAAGGTGGCACGGCTGCTGGTGGAGCGATCAGGCGATCCTCTCAAAGCCGCCCAGACCGGCTGACAGTGATGATCCGGAGTATGGTGTCACGGAACCTTATCGGGATGCTCCGATCAGGGAATGGGAATGGCTGGAGGATGCTCCAGAGATATGGGAGCCGAGTTTTATAGATGAAGGGGAAACGTGCAAGGTCATCCTGAATATCCACAACCCCGTAGGACAGGAAACGGTCTATCAAGCCACCGACATATATCCAAAAGGTTCGTATGCGCACCAGTCAGAGAATCAGGATATCTGTTCCAGTTTTGGCGGGATCGTATACTGATGCATTCCTGTGAAGGAATACTCAGGGGGTTGTGGGAGCGATGAGAAATTCGCCTTCCTGCTTCTACACAACTGCACTGGATGGGATAGTTGATGATTGTACCGTGGATTATCCGATGGGATGGCCAAATACGATATTGATGGGGGTTCCCCGCTGAATATGGAGAAGAGCGGCCGCATTTCCCTGATTGACGGCAACCTCCAGCAGATTGCCGCTCCCAAATAACATTAAGGTCTCTCCCACAGGTACATCGCTGTAGGTGTGATGAATGGTATGAATGATTCCACTTCCGGCATAGCCTGTGACCTTTCTCCCCTCGGAACGTTCCTCGAAAAGGGTACGGGAAATATTCGTAATGCAGTTGCCAAAGTGGTCAACATATACGACCCAGCCTCGGATGCCTTCTTGATCATCAATCGGTAACGCCCAGTGAAGCGGCTCCAGATGCGAAGCAGGAGTGCCCAGATCTTCAAGCGGAGTACCACTCGCCAGTCTTGCAGCTGCAGGGGCAAAGAGATCTCTGCCGTGAAAAGTAAACGAGAGCGGTTGTTCCTCATTCACGCTCAACTCAACCATTTGATCCGGGGTCTCCGTTTCTAGAAGGAGTGCAAACAATCCGTTGTCGGGGCCGACAAAATAGTGGTCATTATGCCTCAATGCGACGGCACGACGCGCAGATCCAACACCGGGGTCCACGACAACCAGATGGACCGTTCCCGGATGGAAGTATTGCAGGGACTGCTGCATCACAAATGCGGCGGCCATGACATCAAAGACCTGCACCTCGTGAGTAATATCCACCAGCGTTAAATTCGGGTTGATGCCGAGCATCACCCCCTTCATGGCACCGACATATCCTTCGCGAGTGCCAAAATCTGTCGTCAGAGTCACAATAGGAGTACGGCGATCCATGAGTTAGAGACTGAGTCCGATACCTCCTTGAATGGAGCGGCCTTCGGCCGGCTCAAAGTAGCGTCCCCCAAAGGCATTCACAACCAGCGAGCGTACATATTGGCGATCCAGAATGTTCTGAATTCGAACAAATGGGTGCAGGGTAATACGCCCCGTGTTCCAGTTTGAACGGGAAAAGTATACATCCAGAACCGTAAAGCCGTCAGATTTGGCAGAATTTGTATTGTTCCCCCACATCTCTGATGCAGATTCAAGAACAACCTGAGCACTCCATCCCCTGGAAGTCGAACCGTATAGCGACAGATGAAATTGATGGGCAGGTACCCCTGGGATTTGAAGACCGTTCCCCGGATCATTGAGAAAGATGAAAGATCCATAGTTGTAGGTTATTTGGGCATGAAAAGGGGCACCGACAGGCCATTCAAGTGCAAGTTCAGCGCCATGATGTCGATTTTTCCCACCGTTGCTGTACCAGGTGCGTCCGTCTTCCCCCTGCCGGGGCAAAAGCCGATCATGGACGCGCAAAGAGAAAAGAGCCACATCCAGTTTTAAGTTTAAGTCCTCAAATTGACCACGAATCCCTGTTTCCATACCTCTGGTTTGTTGCGGACCAAGATCTGAATTAAATCCGCCCATGCCTGAAGGGCTGTTAAGGAGTTCGGTGGTCGTCGGGGTTTCAAATGCGGTGCTCCAGTTTGCATACCAGATCAGGGAGGGAATGCGGTAGGATATTCCCAGCGATGGACTCAGGGCCGCGAAATTCCGATGGCCACTTTGATCTCCATTCGTATGCAGGTTGTCGGTCATTTCAAATTGCAGTTGATCAAGTCGGATCCCTGCAGATACGCCGATCCGAGATGAGAGTTGTGTATTCAGGCCCGCAAATACCGCAAGGCTGCCGACCGTTTCCTGTTGATCAAGGAGCGTTTGGTCTCCCTGACGACCTGCATCGTTATTGAATCGCACGCGGTCATCCCGTAATTGACGCAGATCAATCCCGGTCGTCAATCCGACAGCACTTCCAATCTCCATCTGGAATTGAGCATAGAGACCACCGGCAGTGCGTTCCAGTTCACTCCATGCAAAGGTGAGCGGGTTCTCAAGAGATCTTCGTATTCCGTAAATGGTCGAAGATAAATTCCCCATGCCCATTTGTGTGTGCAGAGTCACACCGCCCTGCAGATGAGTACTGACTTTGCCTGCTGCCATGGTCACATTCCTGGAGTTCGCCTGTCGGGAATCACTGGATAGTTGTTCCAGTGTGAGCGAACCGGGGGACAATGCATCCTGGATGGCGGCATTGAGTGTAATGGTGAGTACCGTTCGGGAGCCGGGTGTTGTCTGTGCACTTAAACCGGTACGAAAGAACTCTCCTTTGCTATGTGCCTGATATCCATCTTTTTTAACCCGTGAAGCGTACACATGTATCTGATGACGATCAAATTCAAACCCCGTTTTTGCCAGAATTTGCTCTAGACCGTAACTCCCCCGCATATATCGGAGTTGTAGCGGGGAGAAGTTTTCAACACTGGAAAGATGGAGAACCCCTCCACTGGCGTTTCCCCAGAAAAGAGAACTGGGGCCTCTAAGCAGTTCGGAAGACCCAATGAAGACCGGATCCACGACATCCAGCATACTTTGACCGTCCGGCATCGTGAGCGGAATCCCGTTCAGAAACGCCTGCAGCCCACGGACTCCAAAGGCTGCACGGTATCCCATCCCCCGGATCAGAATACGCTCACCAAGTGCAAAATGACCACGATCACTGATTTGCAGTCCAGGGATCCCTCGCAGTGTGCGCTGCAGCGATAAGCCGGGCTCGGAAGAAACCAGATTATGTCGTCGAACATAAATGCTGCGGGCGGCCGTCGCATACGTTTCCAGTTGTCGTGTTGCCTGGATGGTCATCACGGGCAACACGACGGTGGAATCCTGTGCAGGACTCATGTGGGCAAGGAGTGCAAGTCCGCACATGAGGAAAATAGAACGTCTTGTCATGAAAAAGAAGTTGTACAGGGATGCAGGGATACAAGAGATTCCTGCCATGAATATGATGTACACAAAAAAATCAGGGCGATCTTGGTCGTGATCATCGTTAATTGCCTAAATTAGTGCACGGACGGTTCTTGAGATCTCGCCGGCCTTCTTAGGCAGGGCGTTTTCTCTGCACCGAATTAAATACAGTAGCCACAAAAATGCTGATTGCGATTGAAGGAATTGATGGTTCAGGAAAAGGCACACAGGCCCGCCGACTTCTGGAGCGTACCCGAAATTCAGGGTATATGTCCGAACTGATCTCCTTTCCACGCTACAAAGATACTCACTGTTCAAAGATGATTGCGACATATTTGAATGGCGGGTTTGGCAGACTGGAGGAGGTTCCGCCCACATTTGCAGCGACTCTCTTCGCTCTGGATCGTCTGGAGAGCCGTGCTCCGATTGAGCGGGCACTCCGGAACAGTGATCTGGTGATAGTAGATCGATATGTTGCATCCAATTTAGCGTATCAGAGTGCGCGAATCGCAAATCCGGAACGGATGAGGTTCACGGAATGGCTCTTTAATCTGGAATATGAGATCTATGATCTGCCCAGACCGGATTTAACGATCTTTCTGGATGTACCTGCCCAGACCTCCAGGAAGCTGGTTGCCCAAAAAGAGACACGTACCTATACGGAGAAAGTCTATGACTTGCACGAACGTGACACAGAATACCTCTCCAATGTAAGGGACGTATATCACACCTTAATCCGCTCACAGGTGATTACCCCCTGCCTCATCATAGACTGCCAGGACCATAGTGGCATCCTGCGTGCGATGGATAACATTGGGCAGGAGGTCTGTGATAAAGTAATTGAAAATCTGAATAGAGATGCAGTTTGACGGATTGCCTGGATTTAGATGTATCTCAATCCAGGTGAGGAGATCTCTATAAGCACTGAATTTGCGGTTAGTGAATCCTGACGGGAATTTCAACGTAAAGGTACTGCAAAGGAGCCCACGGCGTTTTTCCAAAGCAATCATGAGACATCATTCTTTCTGGCCTGTTTGGTTTCAGATTTTTTCTGCAAACGTTTTCATTCTGTTTCTTTTTGGATGCCAGACGAGTTCCGAGGACGAGATCCGTACATCTGAATCACGGTCAAGTGAAGATGGCAAAAGTGTCCTTTTGAGAGAGGAGTATGATGTGGAGAAAGTTGAGTCCGTCACAATGGGGTTAAGTGAGATTCTTGAGGAGACCCTGGGAGATCCGCCTTACACGCCCGCAATCCGTTATCAGGAACTGCAGGAACTTTTGCCAGAGCGGATCAATGGGGTTCGGCCCGCGGTCACCGAAGGTCACACGCTTTCAATCGGAAGCGGTTTTTCAAAGGTCAGCGGCGAATACAGGGACGAAGACCAGGTGGTTACGGTGACCATTATTGATTTGGCTGCATTCGGTACGCTTGCCGCGAAAGCCTTGTCAGACTGGGTGGATGAAGACATTGACCGCAAGAGTGATCGGGGGTTTGAACGCACAAATATATTCCGCAACAGATCAAAAGAATATCCGACCTACGAAAAGTATTACAGCAAACACGGCCGCGAATCCTGTGAATTGCATTCATGGGTAGAGGATCGGTTTATGATTGCCATTTCCGGGGACAGCGTTCCTATGTCCATCTGCGAGTCGGCCCGGGACAAGATTTCATTTAAGAAGCTGGAGAGATTGGCAGAATCTGTTGTTGATTAGTTCCAGAATGTGGATCATAAGTATAGATTGCCTAACTTTGGGGTCTGCACTTACCTGATTCTTTACATGCAAAGCGGTCTATTTGGATTTTTTCTCCTTCTTTTTGGAGTGCACCTCTGTGTGGCACAGGTGCCCGAAATGCTGTCCCCCGTGGAACCGACTCCGGTTGCTGAGCGGCTGAGCAGTTTTGAACAACGTCTCAAGGACGCACAGTCCTCCCCTTTGTCCAATGTGAAACTGGAGGGGATCGGTCCCACTGTAATGAGCGGACGGATCGTAGACATTGATGCCAATCCTCTTGATCCTACAGAGATGTATGTTGCGTATGCCTCCGGCGGATTGTGGCGGAGCAGGACCAGCGGACTGTCCTTTGAGTCATTGTTTGACGAGGAAGCTTCTATGGTGCTCGGAGATATTGCGGTTGACTGGGGGCGCGGTGAAGGGATCTGGATCGGGACGGGAGAAAATAATTCCAGCCGTTCCTCGTATGCCGGGACAGGGATATATCGCTCCTTGGACCATGGTGAATCATGGGAACACATGGGACTGACCGAAACCCACAGGATCGGGCGTATTCTCATCCATCCCGCCGATTCCCAGACTGTGTGGGTCGCTGCATTGGGCGCACTTTATTCTTCCAGCCCTCACCGGGGGATCTATAAGACGAGTGATGGCGGGCAGACCTGGACGCAGACATTGTTTATCTCGGATACGGCGGGTGTGATTGATCTGATCCTTGATCCGTCCAATCCTGATATCTTATATGCTGCAGGCTGGGAGCGTGATCGCCGGGCCTGGAATTTTGTTGAGGGTGGAACCGGATCGGGGATATGGAAGTCATTGGACGGGGGAGCATCCTGGGAGCGACTTTCCGCCGAGGGATTGCCCGGTGGTGACACGGTTGGGCGCATTGGACTCGCAATTTTCCCCGGCAACTCCCAGATTCTTTACGCTCTGGTGGATAATCAGGCGCGTCGCCCCACAGACGATGAGGATGAAGCACCCACACTAACCCGGGATGCACTCCGTTCTATGAATACGGAAACGTTTCTAGAATTGGAGGACGAAGCCGTTACCGAATATCTGGAAGAAAATAATTTTGAATTCAGCGCGGCAGAGATCCGAACGATGATGGAAGAAGGGGCGCTGGAGCCGGTACATCTAGTCTGGTATGTTGAAGATGCAAACCGGGAGCTATTTGATACGCCGGTGATCGGTGCAGAGGTATATCGCTCCGAGGATGGCGGGCAGTCATGGGCCCGGACACATACCAATTATCTGGACCGGGTTTACAATTCCTACGGGTATTACTTTGGGGAGATTCGTGTAGATCCGAATAATGTTGACCGAATCTACATTCTTGGTGTTCCATTTTTGACATCAGATGATGGCGGTGTATCATGGACATCTATCAGCGGGCCAAGCGTGCACGCAGATCATCAGGCACTTTGGATCAATCCCTCCAGGCCGGGACATCTGATTAACGGGAATGACGGGGGCTTGAATATCACCTATGATAACGGTGAATCCTGGTTCAAGGGAAATACACCGCCGGTGGGGCAGTTTTATGCAATTGGAGTGGATGATCAGACCCCGTACCATGTCTACGGCGGACTGCAGGATAATGGGGTATGGGGCGGCCCCCATACCTATACAGAGTCAACGGGCTGGCATGCCAGTGGAAGTTATCCGTATACATGGTATCTGGGCGGGGACGGCATGCAGGTTGAGGTGGATACCCGCACCAACGATATCATTTATACGGGTTCCCAATTTGGCTTCTATCGGCGTATAGAAACGAGTACAGGGGAGCGCCCAATGATTCGCCCGCGTCACCAGCTTGGGGAACGTCCCCTGCGGTACAACTGGCAGACCCCCATCCATCTGTCGCGTCACAATCAGGATGTCCTCTATTACGGTTCCAATAAACTTCATCGCTCATTTCATCGCGGCGATGATTGGGAAACCCTCTCGGGGGACCTGACCCGCGGGGGGCGTCGAGGAGATGTCCCTTACGGAACCCTGACGACGATTGATGAGTCTCCACTCCGGTTTGGACTGCTTTATGTGGGCTCGGATGACGGGCTGGTACATGTGTCCCGGGATGGAGGATATACATGGGAAAATATCACCGGGGACGACTGGGGAGAGTTGTGGGTCAGTCGAGTCGAGGCATCAAATCATGAACTGGGCCGGGTTTATGTGACACTCAATGGGTACAGGTGGGATCACTTTGTTCCGTATGTATACAGATCTGATGATTTTGGTGCGACCTGGGAGGCTCTGGATGCTGGTTTACCCATGGAACCCGTGAATGTGATCCTTGAAGATCCGGTCAATTCCTCTCTGTTGTACGTGGGAACCGATCATGGGTTATATGTGTCTTTAGATGGTGGAACATCCTTTATGGCAATGCAGAACGGCCTTCCCCATGCCCCGGTTCACGATCTGAAACTGCAGGCTCGCAGGAACCATCTGTTGGTGGGGACGCATGGCCGGTCCATTTACCGTGCAGAGATCGCTCCTCTCCAGAAACTGACCCCCGAAGTTCTTGAAACCCCATTGAAGGTGTTCACACTGGAAGAGCAGCGACACAGTTCAAACTGGGGAAATCGTTTAGTCTGGTGGGGGGATTATTCCGAGCCGGAACTTAAAATTGCATATTGGTCCGGATCCATGGGGCAGGTGACGGTAGAGGTGACAGACGAAGCGGGAACGCTCCTTCGCACCTTGACGGATGAGGCGGAGCAGGGGATCAACTTTCTTGTGTACAATCTGTCTGTGGATGAAGATGCAGCGGCGGCAATGACACAGACGGACGAAGGGGAAAGCCTGGAGGCAGGCGAGAATGGCGTCTACTATCTGCCTCCTGGAGACTACCGGATTCATTTCCGTATTGGAGACGCAGAAGATGCGGTTCCGCTTCGGGTTAATGCACCACAACGCTAGTTGCGGCGTTCACCGGATTTAACTGCGGCTGCAGTTCAGTGACGAACTGCATGAACTGAGGCAGGATTGTTGCAGGCAGTGGCTGGGAGGGGGGCATTTTTACTTTCATGGCATCTACCTGCCGCCCGTTCTTCCAGAATCGATAACAGACATGGGGGCCTGTGGCCAGACCTGTGCTGCCGACATAGCCAATCAGCTGGCCCTGCTGCACCCGCACTCCCGGACGAATTCCCTTCGCAAATTTGGACATATGCAGGTACCCCGTGTTATACGTATCGCTGTGGCGGATCTTAACATAGTTTCCATTCCCGCGTGTGTAGCCGGCATGGGTTACGGTGCCATTTGCAGTGGCCACAGTCGGAGTTCCCGCAGGTGCGGCAAAATCCGTCCCCAGATGCGGCTTATAACGTTTCTGGACGGGATGAAACCGGTTCAGACTATATCCGGAAGAGATACGTTTATATTCAATGGGAGCCCGCAAAAACGGGCGTTTTAGTGCGCGTCCGGTTTCATCATAGAATCCGCTCACACTGTCGGACGGAAAATAAAAGGCAAAGAACTCTTTCCCTTTGTGACGCATGCGGGCTCCTTTGATTTCAGTTGCGATGGATTGTCCATTTACGATGTGGTCTTCAAACACAATGGAGAAGTCGTCTTTGGGCTGCAGGTGAAAGAAACTGATTTGCCATGCGAAGATCTCACTCAGTTCCATGGCCAGATTCGGGGAGATTCCAGCATCCGCGACGGCCTGATAAAGCGAGGATTCGATGATGCCGGATGCCGTACGCGAAATTTTGGATACGGGAAAAGCCCCCTCATGGACCAGTACAGAGTCCCGCAAATCAAACACCAGAAAGTTTTCCACACTGGGTTGATAAACCATAAACGAGGTTGTCCCCCGGATGGAGTCTGTATACGTGTAGAAGGGATCTCCTCTGCGAATTTTCTGAAGATCTATAAAGGATGCCGCTTTTTCGGAGGCAAGGTGGATTTTTTCCTGAGAGACACCCCAGTCCGCCATAATGGATCCGAGAGATTCCCCCCTCTTAACGTTAGAAGTATGCTCAATAAGTCCGGCCTCTATCAGATCAAACTGGTTCCGTTTCACTTCGGCGGATGCGGAGGGGATGGTTTCTGTTTCCAGATTTATGGGCAGCTGGAATACCGCCAACAGGGCAAGGCATAGAGAGAAACGCTTCAAGTTATTCCACATCATGTGTTGTGGTCAAATTAAATTTTTACGGTGTATTGACCCGGATCCATCATTGAATCCATCTCACATCAGGGATGTCTGCATCGTGATTCGCCCGCCGGGCGAGTACAAACAGCAGGTCAGATAATCTGTTAAGATACTGAAGAACGTATGAATTTGGCGAAATTATGTCCAGATGCTCTGCAAGGGAGCGCTCTGCACGCCGGCAGATTGCCCTTGCCAGGTGCAGTGTGGATGCTGCTTGCGTACCCCCTGGCAGGATAAAATACTGGAGGCGCTCCAGTGTGGCATCCCAGTCGTCAATGGCTTTTTCGAGGGCCTGTACATGTTCCTCTTCGATGCGCGGAACCTTTGCCCGTGAGTCAGCCGGTGTTGCGATATCTGCCCCAAGCGTGAACAATTCATGCTGAAGCCGCATGATGAATGAGCACATCGCTTCGGATTGGGCGGGCAATGTTGCGCAGACCGTCCCCAGTGCGGCATTGAGTTCATCCACCGCCCCCATGGCTTCAATGCGAGGATGATATTTTGGTACACGATCTCCACCAAAAAGCCCGGTGGTGCCATCGTCTCCAGTACGGGTATAGATCTTCATAGGGTGCTTTAGAAATTGAAGGGATCAATGCAGCTGTGACAGGAATTCAGTGTTTCTGACATATCACAGACCAAGCAAGGTTGTTTTTTAATGACCTAGGGTATCTCGTTCTTCAAGATAATATTTCCCCTTTAGCATATGTGTCCCATTTTGGGTTGGCACCAATCCGCCAAGTTCGGGCGATACCTTGATTCGTCCATTTTACGATTCCAACCGAATTTGGAGTAGGTGTTGTTCCTCCCCAAACTTCTTTTCCACCTGGAGAGGCAACCCCGTCAGGCAATGACATTGGCATGTTGCCGTAGGCGTTCTTTCGCGATCTTAATATATTCTTCAGAAATATCAACCCCGATATACTGCCGGTTTTTGAGTAACGCCATCTTGCATGTTGTTCCTGATCCACACATAGGGTCAAAAACCAGATCTCCCTCGTTTGACCAGGATTCAATGTGATCTGCAGCAAGGGCTTCAGGGAAGACCGCAGGATGTTTAAATGCAATGCGGTCCGATGTTGTCCCATGCAGTCCGACTGCATAGGACCAAATGTTGGTCTGGGTCTTTTCCTTTTTGAGTTCCTTGAGGACCTTCCGGTTGATGGCATCCGCTCCCTTATTGGTGACTAACATCTCCATACCATTGCGGATAGTTGGCTCTGTTAGAGGGTTGAAGGTTTTTGGAGTCCCCTTGCTGAGCACAAACATAAACTCGTAGCAATTGGTGTAGGCATTGCTTCGCATGAATGGCGTGTTCTTTTTTCGGTAGATCATTACGTCATGAACATAGAACCCTACTTTCTGGAAGTAAATCGCCTGCCTGAAACTGGATAATGTACGGCCCTTCTTGATTCGGTCGCCCACCACCCATACCACAACCCCGCCAATTTTGGTCACGTGAAGCAGCCCCTCCGCAATCGCCTCAAAGTCAAATGCGTAGCCGTTGTAATTGCGCAGGTCATCATAAGGCGGTGAGGTAATGGTTAGGTCAACACTGTTTGCATCCATTTTCCGCATAAACTCTACACAGTCAGAGACATACAGTTTATTTACGGCAAGCGAGGTTGAATGCACAGTTTTCCGGATAATATCTGCAGAAGATGGATATGATGGCTGTGTGGTATTCGGCATCATTACGAAATTAGGATCGCATAGAAAAAAGGACTGTCGTGATGGAACTGATCACTACAAATGGCCCTGCCAGATGCCGCATAGTTTGTTGATATTCGCCTGTACGCCTGTATAGGCGGTTAAGCCGGTTCGCCCTTAAGATACGCCATTTTCCCCATTTATCCGTCTTGGAGTCAGGATTTTATAGAGGAGTCATAGTGGATTGTGCATTCCCCACCTTCGGTGAATCGGACACGGCCACGCATGTTGAATACTCTGGCAAGCAACTCGTCATTCATGATGCTGGTGGGGCCATAATCAATTTGCGCTCCCTGATGCAAGACAAGCAGGTAGTCAGAAAATTTCAATGCGAGTTCAAGATCGTGAAAGACGGTGAGAATGGATTTGCCTTTGCAGACTAGGTTCTTCAATAATTCAAGAAACTGGTACTGATGGCTGATATCCAGGTGAGCGGTGGGTTCGTCAAGCAGGAGCAGTGAGGAGTCCTGCAGGACTGCCTGCGCCAAATAGGCGCGTTGACGCTCTCCGCCACTGAGAGATTGGACGGAGCGTTTCGAAAAGCCGGAGAGTCCGATCTGCTCAAGTACCCTGCTCAGGGACTTCCTGTCCTGACGGGTAATCCCTTTCAGCAGTGATTTATGTGGCAATAATCCCAGCAGGACGAGTTCCTCCACTGTAAAATCAAAAGAAAGTATCGGAGCCTGCCGGACAAAGGACATTTTACGTGCCAACTCCCGTTTGGGCCATTCACAGACTTCTTTTTCTCCTAGCAGGATAGATCCTGTGTATGGCAAATAGCCACAGATTGCACGAAGAAGTGTTGTCTTTCCACAGCCGTTTGGCCCGACGAGGCCCGTAATCGTTCCAGGATATAGATTAAATTGAATGGAGTCCAGGATGGTCGTATCCTGAATTTGAACACTCAAACCACGAACGCCTAGCAGCGCATCTTGGAATTTGCGGGGAACATTGTTGTTTTCTTGCGTAACCTTCACGGATCAGGACAAGGTTGATGATATATTTTCGAACTGTATTGACGTTAACGATGATATGGGGACTCGGTGCCTGTGATGCCGGGGAGGAGCAGGATACGTTTGAGGATGAAGCATTTTCAGATCCGTCGGGATTCACACAGACGGGGAAGAATGGAGCCATCCAGTCCAGAGATGATGATGACTGGCGGATTTCTCCAATCTATATTGGACATGTCGTGATTGATCCGGCATTTCCCAATCCTGCTCCCCCGGGAGGATCTGTGGCAATACCAGTCCGCATTCGCTTATCGGATTCAGTTCAGGGAGGGCTGGAAGTCACCGGTTATGATCGTAATGAGATTCCGCGCAGATTAGACAGTATCCCGAATGCCAGTGAAACCGGATCGTATGTCTTCCGATTTATGCCGAATGTGCTGGGAATCAAGGGACTGATCCGAGTATTTATTGTAGATACCCGGGGGCGGCTGGTATCCTACGGAGACATACAAATAGACGGGTAGCCCGGTGACGATATGCGCTGGACGATTCTTTCGGGATTGATCTGTATACATGCCGTCTGTACGGTTGACGCGCAGTCTGCAGATCCTCTGCGATTTGTGCAGTGGACGGTTGGAGATATTGTTGCGGTCCCACAGGCAACCTTCACGGTGCGGACGGGCCTGACGCTTGGAGTTGCGGCCGGTGGTATTCTGGCGGTATCACATTTTGACCGCAGGCTTTCTGGCGAGGCGAAAAATTTTGCAGATTCAACGCCGAGGAGTATGCGCAGGATATTGCATGAGATGGGGAATGCAAATATTATCCGGCCGATGGCGGCGATTGTATTTGTGGGGTCGTTAACCAGCGGTAAACCCTATTTTCAGGATGCAGCATTCACCTCTCTGGAGTCCATTGTACTGGCAAACTTGGTAACGAATGGGCTGAAACTTATCGTCGGACGTACGAGGCCTCACGCGGATCTGGGCCCCAATTCTTTTCGGCCTTTTGGTGGAGATCGGTCCTTCCCGTCAGGGCACGCCACGACCGTATTTGCCTTTACCACTCCATGGCTTTTATATTATCCGGGTATCATGTCAGGGGCCCTTTTTATTCTGGGAATCGGGACGGCTGCAGCGAGGATGGCGGATGAGTATCACTGGTTCAGTGATGTACTAGGCGGAGCATTGATTGGATTTGGGACGGGGTACCTGTTCTCCCGAAGGCATCAGCGTCTGACACGCGGGATGCAACTGGGGGTGAACCGAAGCGGGCTCTCTTTGAACTGGACGATTTAGTCATGCATACAGGGATATCCGTTGCTGCATGCCAAAAATCCTGACTCGTTTACATTCTGGTTGTAAAATTTCGTGACCCCCAAGTGGTCACAGTCGCAGAAAATCTCAAATACACAGTGACCCTATTTCGCTCTATGATGTGTACAAGATGTTCGGTTGGGGGAGGCCGCAGAAAGGACAGGAAGGTTTCGTATATTGGTGCGGACGAAGTTGTTTCTTGAAGGGCCGCAGTTACGTGGGAATTGTGTTGTATACAAGGTCGGAATGGTACTGCCTGCATGCGATTGAAAAACGAACGAAAGAGATCATTGTGGCTTTCAATAATGAAGCGCCCGATCTAGTCATTGATTGCTGAATAGTGAACTTACATGGAAAGATTATCTGATTCTGAGCTGGAGGATCTTTTAGACGATACGGAATCTGACCGGGTTGAGAGGAAAGGCTCATTTCGGGGAGGTACGCCCAGAAAAGCTCGGCAGGCAGTGTGTGCCTTCGCCAATGATCTTCCAAATCATCACCAATCAGGCCTGTTATTTATCGGTGCAGAAGATGACGGTTCTCCATCCGGTGAGACCATCAGCGACGAACTTTTGCGGAACCTGGCGGATATGAAAACCGACGGCAATATCCTCCCATTGCCTGTACTTTCGGTAGAGAAGCGAATCCTTAAGGATGCCGAAATGGCTGTAGTAACGGTCATGCCTTCAGACATGCCGCCTGTTAAGTATAAGGGACGGATCTGGATTCGGACAGGCCCCCGGCGTTCTATTGCGAATGCTCAGGAGGAGCGCATGCTCAATGAAAAGAGGAGAAGCAGGAATCTGCCCTTTGATCTCAGTACGATTCCAACGAGCAAGGTTTCAGATCTCTCGAAAACCATTTTTGAAAACGAATACCTTCCCGCTGCATTTGCAAAGGATGTACTGGAGGGGAATGAGAGAACATATCCCGAGCGGCTGACATCGTGTAAATTTACAGCATCCCCCAAAAATACGACTCCCACCCTGCTCGGCCTGCTGTCCATCGGTAAAACTCCGCAGGATTTTCTTCCGGGGGCCCGGATACAATTTCTGCGTATTGACGGCAGGGAGTTACACGAACCGGTGATAGACGAAGAGGATATACGCGGTGCTCTGGTTGAAATGCTGCGCCGTACGGAAGAGAAGTTGAAAGCTCATAATCGCACTGCAATAGATATTACATCTGCACCGGTGCACACGGAAGAATCCCCTTATCCGCATGTGGCGCTTCAACAAATTCTCTACAATGCCGTACTTCACAGAACCTACGAGAACACCAATGCGCCGGTGCGTGTCTATTGGTTTAATGACCGGATTGAGATCAACAGTCCAGGTGGCCCTTACGGCAATGTTACAACGGAGAACTTCGGTAGTCCAGGGGTTACCGATTATCGCAATCCGAATCTATGTGACGTGCTAAAAACGTTCGGATTTGTTCAGGCATTCGGTCGTGGTATAGCTGCAGCAAGAATAGCAATGGCCAAAAATGGCAATCCTGAACCCGAATTTAAAGTGAACCAGAGTTCAGTTGTCTGTATACTGAGGGTGAAAATATGAAAGCATCTATTCTGACACTTTTCAATAATAAGGGAGGTGTGGGGAAAACCTCCATGCTTTATCACTTAGCCTGGATGTTCGCCAGTTTAGAAAAGCGAGTGATAATTTTTGATCTGGATCCACAGTCCAACCTGACCGCGGCATTCTTGAACGAAGATGAGATTGAAGCGGTCTGGAATCAGCAGAATGAAGGTTCCACCATTTACAACTGCGTGAACCCGCTGGCCGGTGTTGGAGATATTGCAGAACCTGTACTCAAGAAGATCACAACCGACCTTTACCTCCTTCCAGGTGACATTAGATTGTCAGACTATGAAAGTATTTTATCGGAAGCCTGGCCTAACAGCATGGGGGACAGTATTCTATATCGCCCTATGCGTATTCTGAGTTCGTTCTGGCAGGTCATGCAGATGGCGGCTGACAAAGTACAGGCAGAAATTATCCTGATTGATATTGGGCCCAATCTTGGTGCAATTAACCGGTCAATACTCATCGCTACAGACTATGTAATCATACCTATGGGAGCAGACCTTTTTTCCCTGCAGGGGCTAAGGAACCTTGGTCCGACCCTAAAAAAATGGAAAAATGAATGGCGGAAAAGATTAAAGAACTGGGGGGAGAGCATCGAAGTGTCTTCATGGAATAACTTTCAATTACCCCAGGGAGAAATGCGGCCGATAGGGTATTTGTGCCAGCAGCATGGTGTACGATTAGACCGCCCCGTAAAAGCTTACGACAAATGGGTCAAGCGCATTCCAGAAATCTATCGAAGATCTGTATTAGACGTGGATCCGAATGTCAACGGGAGGCTGGAAGAAAATCACTGCCTGGCGACGGTAAAACATTACCGCAGTCTGATTCCTATGGCGCAAGAGCATCGCAAACCTATTTTCAACCTGACTTCAGCGGATGGAGCCATCGGTTCGCATGCAAATGCTGTACAAGATGCCAGAGAAGATTTTAGGCAGCTCGCAATCAAAATCGCTTCGAAAATGGGCATCGAAATCGGAACGGATTTAGTTTCTTAATTCAGCATCGGAACATGGTTATGCAAAGGATGCCGGGGCGTTTTCCTGTTCATCGGGGCAGGGCAGGGATGCAGTGGAGAGGATGGAAGATGGGATTATCGGTTTAGCGATGTATGGGTAGGTGCTGATTGGATTTTGGGTTCTACCGATACTGTTCCATGTAGCGTCATGCTCTTGCAAGGGCATCAACTCCCAATACGCGGGATGCCGGAGTAGACAGGAACGAAACATCTCTTATCTGGATGATCTCGCTGCACGCACAAGGCGGTCCATCAGTGCATGTCCGAGTCCTGTTTCGGCGACCTTCTGGCAGTAAATTTTCGTGATCCCTGAGCGGTCACAATCACGAAAAAACTCAAAGAGACAGTGACCATATTCCTCTATGTGACGGGGGATCCTGCATTTTCCGAATACTGTCTCTGAGGCAGGCGAATCCAGTCCGATATATCCTTTGTCGTTCCCTGATTCCGCCTCTCCAGGATGGATTACAATTTGAATTTTTGCAGCGGGTGCATAGTGATTGTAGTGCATGCCGGGGCTGCGAAATGCGTTCGGAGCATTGGGTGAAAATTCCGGGATGGCAGTACGGAGATCTTCAATGCTGATTGCACCAGGCCGCAGGAGTGCGGGGAATCTTTCGGTGCAGTCGACTACCGTTGATTCAAGACCGACGGCTGCCGGCGGTCCGCACAGGATACAATGCACACAATCCTTCAAGTCTTCTGCAGCCGACTGCCATGTAGTTGCGCTGGGACGCCCACTGATGTTGGCAGACGGTGCAGCAACAGGAATGTGGGCAGACTTCAGGAATTGTCTGGTTACAGGCAGAGCAGGCATTCGGACTGCAACGGTGTCTAAGCCGCCAGAAACAATCCTGGGGAGGGAGGGATGCCGAGGAAGAATGAGCGTCAATGGTCCAGGAAAAAAGGTTTCCATCAGTTTCTCTGCTGTAGGCGTTATTCTGGAGGCCACGCGCAGAATATCTGCAGGCGATCCAAGATGAACAATCAGGGGGTTGGAGACCGGACGTTTTTTTGCCTGATAGATCCGTGCAACTGCATTTTCATCGAGAGCATTGGCTCCGAGTCCATAGACGGTTTCGGTGGGGAAAACAACTAGCTTCCCATCACGTATATAGGCCGCGGCCTTGATTGGATCTTTCGTGAAATGTGTATTCATTGCGCTTGGTGGTCTTCGACTGAAACCAGATCCCTTCATAATGGGTTTACGTGTTTTATGGGTCAGGTAGCTCAGGTGGTAGAGCAACGGACTGAAAATCCGTGTGTCGGGGGTTCAAATCCCTCCCTGACCACTGTAGAACCATTCGATATCTGTTAGGTAGAATCAATCAGATTTCTTAGTTTTGCGCTACCGGTCCGGTAGTTCAGTTTGGTTAGAATGCTGGCCTGTCACGCCAGAGGTCGCGGGTTCGAGTCCCGTCCGGACCGCATGCGAGGGGGATCTCATCACGAGATCCCCCTTTTTTGATTCCTGAATCATTCTCTGGTTCTCCAGCGTGCTGCCTCTGCTCGGAACTCCTGTAATTCCTTGTGGAGCCGATCCACTTTTTCTTCGAGGTCATCCGAGTTGTCTGCGACCAGTGTATCTACAAATACGGCATTAGCAATAGACAGGCCAAAAATTCCACAGATGAGCACGGCGAAGGCAACATAGATGCGAAGTCCAAGGATGTAACCATCAGAAACACCTCGTTCTGCAAGGATTTCGGGGATTTCGTACCATCCCTCCACGGTAAAGATTTTGATCATGGAGTACATGGAATAGAACGGATTGCCAAAGAACTCTCTGGCCTCCGGGATTCCCCCAAATAGCAGGGTGGCGGCCATAGAAAGGATCAGATTCAGGAATACCAGCATCAACAGGACTCCGACCGATGCTTTCAGTGCTCGAATGACACCTCGTAAAATTTTATCTCCATCAGGAACAAGGCGGAGCGGCCGGATGAGTCGCAGGATTCGTGCAAGTCTCAGGATGGTGATGATCCCCATGTTTTCGGCCCCGACAGGGAACAGCATGCTGAATGCGGCAGGTGTGCTCAGCATGACAATGATAAAGTCAAACGTGTTCCAGGGATCTGCGGCATATTGCTTAAATGATCCCCAGTGGCGGACCTTGATGATAATTTCTACGAGGAAGTAAAGAAGAAATCCGAAGTCAATCCACTGAATCAAATGCCCCGCCTGTGTGTGCACTTCGGGGAATGCGTCCAGAAAAAGCGCAAGCCCGTTGACACAAATGACTGCTAGCACAATGGGCTCACGAACAAGCAGAGGCAGTGTGTTTCGTTGATTCATGAATTTACTGAAAGGCTGGATGAAAGGGAATTTGCATCGACTGAAAATCAACGGAAACTACAAAATCTTTTGCCATCGGGACGTATTCGTCGTTTTCATTAAATGCGGGGTCTCTTTTTTCTGGGTGAAGTCCAGTCCAGATTGAGGTAGAACCCGGATTTCCCCGGGTCCCCCACACAGATCATGAGTTCCCAGACGCGAACTCACCGGAATCGTGTCCTATTCAGGTGGGAGAGGATCCACCGAATCTGCATTTGGGAATTCACGATAACTTCTGCGCTCTTCTTCAACATGTGTATCTCGGTAAGTAGTGCATGTCCGAAAATGGCTAGTTGATATGTTTTGTGATCAGATAACAACTGTTATCATGCAGAACTGGGGGTTTAGGGAGGACGATTTTTCGTGAATGTCGTCTTTTAGTGCGGTTGGGCATGTATTTTTTCGTCGAACGGAGCATATTTCGTACCC
>JAJEFL010000040.1:0-22155 GCA_022820435.1 Rhodothermales bacterium | reverse complement strand
CTATGCCGCTTTTGCAAGCTTTGCCTCCCGTTCGGCCTTCCAGTAGTGGGGCAAGAGTGTAGGAAGCAACTCCTTCGGGGTTTTCGGAATCCGCTCCAATACATCCTTGAGCCATTCGACATAGTTTACGCCATGCAACTTACAGGTGCTCATCAGCGAATAGAGGATTGCGGCATCTCTGGCAACATCATGGGAGCCGGCGAATAAATAATCCTTCCTGCCCAGCACAACCAGTCCAATTCGGTTTTCCACTAGATTGTTGTCAATCTGAACGGCACCGTTCTCGATAAAGCGGATCAACCGGTCCCAACGATTCAGCGCATAGTTCACCGCAACATGCCATGAACATTCGGGGATCGTGGGATGCGTCTCAAGGTAGATCTTGAGTTCATCCAGAATCGGAACCGACTCCTCTTGGCGAACCTCCGCACGCTCTTCAAACGAAGCCTCATCTTTCCGAAGCTTTTTCTCCACTGCATAGAACTTTTGTATCAGATGTAGCGCATAGTTTGTATAGTTAGTCTGAAATTTCTGTCTAACGACACTCTGATCGTACTTATTGATTTAAGATTTACCCCTGAGAAGGGGCACAATTAGCGTTCACTATTCCTAAAAATCCCGCTCTGCGTATTTCCATTTGGGGGTGATCGTCAAAGTTAGGAAAAAATTTGAAATTTTTTCTGTTCTGATGAATTCACCAACCATGCCAAAGGGCGTGGTATGTTTATTCAACAAAACCTTGATAGACTTTAATCTTCAGTGGGAAAGGGTATGATAAAATTCGTGTTTGTGTATCCCGCAAAAATACCCAATCCCCCGTTCACATTAGAATACATTGGAAGTGGTTCTTCCGTTAATGGATCATGGAAGACATTACGTTCCAATGAGTGAATATATCTGTAGTAATCTTCGCTGAGAGACGAGATAATGAGACTAAATTCTTTCCTTCCGAGATCGTCTTTGTCTGGGAAACTCCCAGCGGTAGTTCCACTCCATGAGTAATCTTTCCCGTCAAATGATCTATCTTCCGCAACAAATTCTTCACAATTTAAAATGCCGACCCCTCCTATATCACCTGGATCAACAGTCACTCCATCATCAGGGAAATAACCACAGGACCATCCAGGAGATACACCATTAAAATCCACGTTTCTGTATATACTGTCAGGACCTATCCCCCAAAATAAATTTGCCTGATTACGTTCAAAACGATAAACCCCTACTCTGTAGAAGTTCATACCAGGTAGATCTGAAAAAACAATCTTGAGTCGATATTTGGTCTCAGCAGGAAATAGGTCAGATTCAGATGGCAGAGGTATGGATTCAATTGAGTAATCGGTTATCATAACTGGGGACGGAGCCAAAGAACTGGCCGCAATACTGACTTTGCCTGATAAATCCACCCGAATTGTATATGGAACACCATATTTAGGCAATTCATCCGTACTGGATACATATTGCCCGTTTCCCTGATAACTTAAGACATCAATCATATTGGAACCGTTCATGATCATCACGGATGCATCTGAAATATATTCGCGTACTGCATCCCGCTTTACAGTGCCACCTAGACTGCTGTGCATTGTGACCGACCATTTACTGTCCGGGGAAAAGAAACTTGTCAACACCGGCTTTGAATCATATCCCGGCAGGGATACATCAACGACAGTCTCGCAACCTAAACAAAACAGAATTAGCAAAGGCAATATAACTTTCATCAAGAAATGCTTAAAATTCAAGTCTGTAATTTACAAAAGGGACAACCGGAAACACACTAGTTTCCTCATACAACAGATAACCCAACTCATCTCCATTGTCACGTGCTCGCTTTGTTTGCAAAAGGAAAGGATTCTTTCTAACGTATACATTATAGACTCCAAACGAGAATGTGCGATGGGCCCACCGTCGACTTCGTTTCATTTGCATGGATAAATCAAGACGATGATAAGCGCGCATCCGAACCGAGTTCCGATCACCGTACTCCAGTAATAAACGAGAATTTCCTCGCCCAAAATAATCATCCTCCCCCCCTGGATAATGCCGAAATCCATAGAAATGACCAATGGGTAGCCAGAGTGCTTGTCCGGTTCCATAGACCCAGACGGCGGATAGATCAATCGACCGGCTTAACTGCCAAGTGGCGGCCGCCGACACATCATGCAAGCGGTCAAATCGGAAAGGAAAGGCTCTCCCGCCGTTCAGGGTAGGAAATTTTTGTTGTGTCTTTGTCAGGCTGTATCCGACCCATCCTGTAATTCGGCCGGCACTCTTCCGAACAAATAACTCTCCCCCATACGACCAGCCTTCCCCATTGATCTCTATCTGATCCATCCATGAATCTCCTGACAAATTGGAAGTTTGCGCCCCCTCTGCATACTCAACCTGAGAATACATCCATTTATAGTAACCTTCAACCGTTACCTCGTAGGTCCTTTTAGAAGAATTCCACACAAAACCCGAAGCCACCTGAGTTGCACTCTGAGGGTGCACTTGATCTGTTGCAGGAACCCACAAATCCAAGGGGAGCCCCATACCACTGGCGACAGGCAACAAATGCGAATTCTGTTTCAGTACTGCGAGAGAAGTCTTGAATGCCAGATCCGCCGCAAATTTCCACCGAACACCAAATCTAGGCTCAAGAGAGTAGTAGTTCCGGCCTTTGGCGAAAAAACTTGAAATTCGGGCTCCAGCATTGACAGATAAACTTGTGAATAGCCTAACTTCATCTTCAACGTAAGCATGTGCCTCAAATGTTCTGATTCGATGATCTGGATTATAAACCGTGTCTACCGCAGTGACATCAACACCGAACTGCCGCTCCGCAAACGTCCCTGTGTTGTATGTATGTACCGTACCTTCTGCACCGAATCGTATGTGATGGACGGAGTTTGGTACCCAGTCAAAATTCATCCGACCGATAATGTCGGTGATCCCAGATAAAAAACTGGAACGACGGAAAGACTGAATATTAGAGTGATCATCAAGTTGACTGGTCTCTTCCTTATTTTTCATTCCAGTCCGATATCGTGTATATCCCAGTAATGCGTTAGAGAAGAATTGTGCTCCCCACACTCGATTCCAACGCGCGGTAGCGGTCAGGTTACGCCATCCCAAATCTCCACGAGCGCGGTGCCGTTCGTTAGTAAACTCTTGATCTCTACCTTCTCGCCAATATCCACGGTCACGCCCAGAATAAAAGCTCAGATAGACTCGATCTTTGCTGGAAGTGATGTAGTTGATCTTCGCACTGGTGTCGTAAAAATAGTATCCGGTTTTCTCATTTTCGTCAAGGAATGGATACACCAGTACATCCAGAAATGTCCGCCTTGCAGCGACAATAAAGGAGGCTCTGTCCTTTTTGACCGGCCCCTGAAAGGTGAAACTTGAAGCGAGAACCCCCATCGATGCCGTTCCCTCAAACTCCTTCATATTTCCCTCTTCCATAGTCAAATCAATCACCGAAGATAAACGGCCTCCATAACGGGCTGGAATTCCCCCCTTGATCAACGTCACATCCTTAATTGCATCACTGTTGAATGTACTGAGAAAACCAAACAGATGATTCGGATTGTACACCGTAACTCCATCCAGTAAGACCAAATTCTGGCCCGGACTACCTCCACGAACATACATTCCTGAAGTTCCTTCTCTGCCCGACTGCACTCCAGGCAGTAACTGAAGCGTCTTGAAGATATCTGTTTCACCTGCCAGAACAGGAAGTGCCCGAATGGTTCCGACCGGCAACTTGACTTGACTCATCTGAAGGGCTTCCACTGATGATTCCCCAACTGCAACAACTTCCACCTCATCAAGCCTAGTTGCCTCAGGATTTAATTCAATGTTCAGTTGAATATTTTCGGCCAGCGTCTGATTCAGCGTGAGGGGGAGGTAGCCGACATGGGATACAACAAGACGCACAAAATCTGCAGGAACCGAGAGACTAAAAAATCCATAGCGGTTGGTTATTGTACCAATCCCTATCTCTGGTGCGTAAACGGTCGCTCCGATTAAACTTTCACTACTTTCAGCATCCACCACAAATCCACTCACCACATATCTGTCTTGATCGTTACTTTGTTCAAGTTGCTGAGCAAGTAATACTTCTTTCGCAGTAACTTTAGCCAATAAATGGTTCCCATTCGTTTTTTGTGTCCAGCAAACCGCAAGGATACAGCAAACCACGACTGAAAAATATTTGAACATAGATATAGGGAACTGGATTACCGAAATTAGTAGATCCAACTCAATTTCGATAACCGCTTGGGACTAGGATATCTTTCAAAATCCTTGCTGAAACAACTATTACCATAACTCAAAAAGTTCTTCAGACACTAATAGTAACCACGGATATTCTGGTAAATTATTTTACACAATAATCTTTGGGTAATCCAGAAACTCCGCTAAAAGTAGCAGAATGTTTACTTCTCGTACCCCTTCCGCCTGTCCTCCTCATGCTAGACCATGTTGATAATCTGCCAGAACTACTCTTACTACCTCTGGATGTTGTCACCGTTACACTTACGGAAGTGGATTGTCCATTGGGGAGATCCGTACTTCTCACATAATCTAAGGCATCCGAAGTATTGATCTTTCTATATTTGAAAAATTGGGTGTTCGCAATTCCCCGTCGCCGTGTTACACCTCCCCACCTTGTTGTGTAGGATGTGTTCCACATTAAAACGGCTCCCGGAGCATTGGGAGTTAAATCGGAATCATGCGGATTTATTCTTAACTTAGGATAGTTAAAATCTGCAACGCACAAACGGGTGTGGTCAACAGATCGTGTAGGATCACTTCCACCAACGAATGCAAAATAATCGGGCTTATTGCAAGGATAATCATTTTTTTCACAGGGATCTTCAGATTTTCGTAAAACCAGCACATCAGAGAGTCTGGATGCCCCGTGATCCTGTAAAAGCTCCGTGAGGTAGTCTTTCATTTCCCGTGAAGGGTCAAAAGTAGAAAGATCAATTTCTTCATCAACCGGTCCATCTATGTGTTGCACCAGATAAGAAGTTTCCGAAAGGGTATAGAGGGTATCTCCGATAATAAGACGACCCTCATAATTCACCAGTGATAACTCCTCAATCGGAATGAGGTGCTGATACTCAAGATAACGTTCGAGAGACTGATGGATGCGGATCGGCGCACCGGTTAGGTGAGAATTCTCCCAGATCAAATCGGCAGAAATCAGATAATCCTCTGATGACCAAAACCGCCTGATCGGCTCACGATCATCGTAAAACTCTATTTGAGATTCCCCTCCAACAGCATCCGTATCGGCCATCTGATCCAGTTTGGCCTTTAATGCTAAATCCACCTCCACATATTCGTATTCTAGTTCTCCTTTCTGTTCCTGCTCAAGGGCCAGTTCGGAGCCGGTATCACAACCGAAGTGTACAACGGAGCAAAGCAAGATTGCTGCAAAAACGTAAATCCTCATAGTTTTCATCAAATTTGAAAAGTATTAAGTTAAGGTTGATGCTCACTTACCATCAGGCAAGCGGCATGTATAGGTAAATCTTTGTAGCATGCCTAGATTCCAGGTGCCCAAAACCTTGCGGTTGTGTCCACCTTCAAAAACATACACTCTAGGCAACAACAGTCTAACTGGGTTCGTCATTGGCGGTTCCATAAAAGGGGAGAGTTCCCCTTACTCCTGCTCCTGGACCACAAAATCAAGCCAGACCGGGTTCTCTAATCTCTATCCTCGCATTTTGTTCAAACTGTAACAGAATGTGCAGTTCTGATGCCTGAACCGCGGGTATCACAGGAAACCATTCTCCTGCATACACATGCTATTCTACCGCATACGGCTCTTCATTTTCGCAACCATGACCGGTGCCTTCAGCGCCCTGCTCCCCGTCCTTGCTGATGCCAGCGGGGTCGGAGGAGTCAGAGTTGCAACCTCCACGGTATCCAAGATCGTTGGACTGCTCACCGGTGATCTGGCTACCGCTGCATTCCTGCTGATCATTGTTCTGGGCGGCGTTGCCTGGTGGGTTACCCGTTCCAGCCGCGCCGGTGAAATCCTCGGCCGGACTGTCATGGGAGCCGTAATCATCTTTGGAGCCGTACAGATCAGTGAGTTCTTTTCCTTCCAGGGGGCAGTCATCTGATGGATGCTCCCCGTGACGTATTAGAGACCGCTCCCGTACATACATCCCTTCAACGCCGCCCTGCCATGGGCGGCCTGCCACAGGATGCATTCCTGTTACTGGCGCTCATCATGGTCACGATGGCAATTGCTTCACGTCTGGATCCAAAAGTTCTGGCAGGGTGTGTTCTAACCTATCTGATTATCCTGCCGCTGCTTCGGAAGGTATTTGAGAAAGATCCGTTCTTCATGGCAGTACTGCCGCGGGCTCTGCGATATACGCCGCGCTACCTGAGGCAGGCCAAAGAAGTCCCGCGTCACTGGCAGGATCGTGCAACGAAGAGACATTGATGGATCCACTGACATTTGGCATGGGCACCGCCGCCGGTGCCGGGGCTGTCTGGGCCATCCATCGGCTGCAACACCTCAAAAGATCTACCGAAGGGCTCGGTGACCTTCTGGGATGGGCATTCCTGATTGATGAAGGAGTCATTCTCATGAAAGACGGATCGTTCATAAGTGGATTTGAACTGGACCCTTCCGACCTGGAGACCACCACCGCCGCTGAAGCAAACCGTACAACCGATACGATTCATGATATGCTGATGCTGCTGGGGGAAGGGTATGGGCTTGAAATGAATGTGCACCGAAAGCACAGCACCAGGTATCCCATTCATGGGAATCCTGACTTTCCAACTGCCTCCCTCAAAGCAATGGAGCATGAACGGCAAAGGCAGTACCAGAAGGCCGGAAGCCATTATGCTCTCCGGCGTACGGTCCTTTTTACCTACACCCCGCCGCGTGAACTTTGGTCACGATGGGAGATTCCCCTGATTCAGGGGACACAGGGAGAATTGGACTATACCCAGATCCTGTCTGGATTCAAACGCAACTTGAGTGAAGTTCGTGCACTTCTGTCCGGGCGGTTTCAGGTGACTCCGCTGAACAGTCATGGGATTTTGACCGAGTGTCACTGTGCACTTACCGGTCACAGTGAACCCGTGAAGGCTTTACCGGACAGTTATCTCAGTCATACGCTCGCCTCCGATGATTTTCAGACGGGATTTTATCCCGTGATCGGAGGGCAGCATCTGTTTGTGATCACCATTACCTCCCTCGGAACAAAGACACAGGTAGGCGACGGGGCCTTCTTTCACCGTATGGACGGCGAAGCCCGCTGGCATATGCGGTTTGTCGGCATGGATCGGCACACAGCCGGCCGGCGCATCCGGCGCCTGCAAACCAGCTGGTTCCATCAACGACGCGGACTGCGAAAACTCATCGCTCCCGATGAAGACGGACTGGAAGATCAGGATGCCGTCGCCATGCAACACGAAACGGCCTCCGCACACGCAGAATCGGCGAGCGGTCGCGTCCGATTTGGGTATTTCACGAACACATTCATCCTGCGTGATCCAAAGATGCAGCGCGGACTGGCACGCAGCCAGACACTCTTACAGGTTTTACGGGATCAAGGGTATACCTGCGCCCTGGAAACCATGAATGCCACGGATGCCTTCATAGGGTCACTTCCGGGTCATGGCTATGCCAACCTTCGTCGACCTCTTTTATCCAGTCGAAATATTGCACATTTGTTTCCCGTGTCGGCACCGTGGAAAGGAAATCCCACATGCCCGAATCCAATGTTCCCTGATGACAGCCCCGCACTGGCCTGCGCACGAACGCCGGGCGGCGTTCCCTTCATGGTGAACCTGTATCAGGAAGATGTGGGGCACACCCTCGTAATTGGAGCAACCGGGGCAGGCAAAAGCGTGCTTGTCGGGTGGCTGGCACTCAATTTTTTGCGTTATCCCAAAAGCCGCGTCCATGTGTTTGATGTCGGACGATCCCATCAGATCCCCTGTCTGGCCGCGGACGGGGTTCACTTTGCATTCGGGAATACCAGTCCGCTGCAACCCCTTCGCCACATCCACGAGGAACCTGAGAGATTATGGGCATTAACCTGGCTGGAAACGATCTACGACCTGAGCGGCGGGTTGCCAGATGCAGATGGGCGCCTGGCACTTGCAGAGACGCTGGATCTTCTGGGCCAATCCGCGCCGGAGCACCGAACCCTGTCAGCATTTCATCTTCTTTTGCCCCAGCCTCTTCAAAGTACAATCGTGCGATATACCGCAGACGGTCCATATGGCCGTCTCTTTGACGGAGATCAGGGGTCGGAGGCTTCCGCACGTATGCAGGTCTATGAATTAGGCCAGATCCTGGATCATGGAGACACCGTTGTGGTCCCCCTGCTTTTGGCGCTGTTTCGATCTATTGAACGGATTCTGGACGGATCCCCGACACTGATTGTGATTGAGGAGGCCTGGGCAGCTCTCCTGCGGTCCCGCTTTGCAGAGCGGATTAAGGCCTGGCTGCTGACCCTGAGAAAACATAATGCGGCCGTCCTTCTGGTTGCGCATTCACCGGCCCAGATTGCGGCACTCCCCAATGCTGCCCTGATCACAGAGTCCTGCCCCACAAAAATTATCCTCCCGAACCCGGAGGCACGGGCCAATGATACGGCGGCGATGTACCGGGCACTGGACCTGAGCCCGCGGGCAATTGATGTCATTGCCTCGGCAAAACCCAAACAAGAATATTTCTACAAGAGTCCGGCGGGAAACCGGCTCTTTGAACTGAATCTGGGACCAATGGCACGCACATTGCTCATGCCGCTGCCCGGCATGAGCGGCGAAGCCTCCCGCACCCGCATTCAGGAAGCCCTTCATCATCACGGACATGATTTCCTTCACCATATCAAGTACCCATGAAACGTTTACTCCTGCTCATCCTGCTCATCGGGGGCGCAACTGGATCCCGTGCACAACTCCCTGTTGTCGATGTCGCCGTTCTGGCAGAAACCGTCACGACCGTCGCAGAGCTTCGCCGGCAGGTTGATCTGCTCCTGAAAGAGGTGGCGCTGTCCTCCGAAATCAAACAGAACACCCAGACACATCTGCACCGCTATGAGCGTGCTTTGTCAAAACGCGGCCTCATCCCGACGGAGCCACTCGGGACATACCTCCAGAGGCTTCAGCGGGCGTATAAAACGGCCGGTGGCGTAACCTGGAATCATTCTGAGGGGCTCCGGGGAACCTTCCCGATGTATCAGGATCCATCGGACCCTCTGGCAGCCCGGAGGGCTGCACATGAACAAACGATGTCCACACTCCAGGGAACCCTCGCATCCCTGCAGGTTCATGACAATGCTGCCCATCATGCACACGAAGAACTGGAGCACCTGAAGCAGGAGATCGTGCACGCCACAGAGCCGCAGCAGATGCGTGATGTGCAGGCAAACCTCCAGGTGGTGCATGCCCGTGAGCTCCTGCTGACCCGACAGGCCTTTATGATGCTGGTCAACCTGGAAGCCGTCCGAGCGGCGGATGCAGTCAGCCGGAAGGCCCAGCAGCAGATGCGCTATGATGCACTGGTGGGGAATTCTGCATGGCTGGGAGATCCCGCCCGCTACAGTGTGAAGCACTTCCTGAAAATGCCCGGCACTCCATAGAAACGGCTAAAAAGTCGCAAAACAGACCAGCTGAATGCAAGCGCAACAAGCCATCCAGAACTGTGCACCCACCATGTTCTTCGACTGTGCACAGGAGATTTTTCGCCTGACCACAGAGGCGTGGCTAACACGGGCACTGGATGCGGCACAGTCCCTCTTTCTCAGTTTAGCACTTCTGGAGATTGTGGTCACCGGATACATGGTCTGGGCCGGACGCAAAAAGCAGGGAGGTGACCTTATCAGCCAGTTTGCATTCAAGATCGGCCTGTTGGCCTTTGTGCTTGGTCTCTTATCCACCTATCACCGGTGGCTGCCGATGATCGCGCAGGGGTTTGGAGAAACTGCCGTTTATATTGGAGGTGGTGAAGTCGCCCACTTATCTCCATCCCACCTCCTGAATATCGGGATCAGCATGCTTCTCGGTGTCATGCAGTCTGTGGGCCTGACCTCTGACCTTGTGACTTCGCTGGCCGTAATTCCCGGCCTCATCATGCTGCTGTGCTTTGTTGCACTTGCAGCACACCTGCTCGTCGCCATGATTGAGAGTTATGTGGTCATCACGGGAGGGCTCTTTTTCGTCGGGTTCATGGCATTTCGGGGGACGGCACCACTTGGCGAAGGGTATTTGAAGTATGTGGTCTATGTGGGCGTGAAGTTATTCTTTATTATCCTGATTGCGGGGGTGGCCGCCTCCATCGGAGACGACATGGTGGCGCTGTTGCAATCGTATGACAATCTGTGGCTGGCGGCTTTCAGCCAGTTGTTCTCTCAAAACCCCGGCGACACCACAGGTGCGGTCTCTTCCCGTCTGGGGTTTCTGTGGTCGATGACAGCAGTCGCCATCTTACTGGCAGGTCTGGGGCTTCACATGCCTGGACGGATTGCGACACAGCTGAGCAGTGGCCTGACAATTGATTTTAAGCGAGCACTGGCGAATCTGTGATCATGGCAAAGCAGGGCCATCCATATCTGGAGGGGAGATATGCCTTTGAGCGCCTCTTTGGTGATCTCGCCCGAGGCAGACGCTCCTGGCAATCGGCTGCCTTGACTGCACTGCTTCTAAATCTGGTGCTTGCCGGGGGATACATTCATTTGGCCTCACAGCAGAAGGTGGTCCCGTATGTGGTGGAACTCGACGCACTGGGCGAAATGCGTGCGGCAGGCAGACTATCGGTGCGTGAGGTGCCTGAGCGGGCCGTCACCGCGACGCTGCGCAGATTTGTGCACAACCTGCGAACGGTTCCCACCGATGCACGCCTGTTGAATGTCCGCCTGCAGGATGCGCATGCACATGTACACGGCCGCGCCGCAAAAACACTGGTGACAGATCTGGAGCGGGAGCGGGAAACCCTGGAACGCATGCTTGAGCGGGGAGATACCCGTTACGTCGCGGAAATCAGCAGTGTCCTCAAGGTGCCCGGGGAGGGGATCCTGTACCGGATTTCCTGGCGGGAACTGCTCCGTGTCGGGCATGAGGAGCGTGCATCGGCATACGAGGGGCATTTTCAGGTTCGGGTTGAATCCTCGGAAAATGAGGAAACTCTGGACAGCAACCCGCTTGGCATCTACATCATGGACTACGCACTCACCGAAGTGAGCACTCTCTAATTGAAACCGGCTCCGGGAGTAAAAGCGCATCCGCCTCAACACCCCCAATGCACGCAGCGATGATACCCGTCAGATCCCGGCATCTTGACCCGCCATGCTGCATCCGTCAGTTGTTATGATTGAGGCCGAAATTAATGCCGCAGGCAAGAGTCCAATCACAATGTAATCGCGGCAGTTTTTGATGCCATACATCTCTGTCTCTGAGAAATTGATTCCCCTCTTTTCGTCTCTGCAAACAGACTGACCACAATAGAACAGGCGCATAGACTTGAATACTTCCCTGTAGATCCGTATAATGGTCACATTGAAACCTATTTCCTCCTGATGGGTGAGACAGACTCACACGGACAAGAATATCCTGACAGACGATGACCATTGCACTTACAAAGCGTGTCTCTGATGTGCCGAAAAAATTGCCCCCGCATGACTTTGGATTCGACATAGACTACAGGTCGGACGAGGGGCCCGCTAAACGCGTTTTTGGGGCAACCTACAGGTTCATTGAAGCATGCGAAACATGCAGTCACGCACTTCTTGGATCTATTGGAGTCTTGATTGAACCCGTCATTGTATTGGAGGATATCAAGGCAGGATCAATCAAAACATGGTTCAAGATATTCTGGGAGCAGGAAGGAGAATCCGCTGTAAAGAGCGGGAATGCCAAGAGAGCTTTGGCTACATTCCTGGTTGAGGGAATCAAAAGATTTGTGAGCAGGACCAACGATGCCGACGAGCCGCTGCAACTGAAGGAAACGCAGTCTGACCTGCATCAGTTAGCTCAGGATGTCGATTTGCCGAATCTAGCCATATGCTTCCCGATTCAGGATCAGAATCTTATTGACATCATCTCCAAATTTGAGTCTGTTAAGGAACTTCTTGCCCCTGGAGATAAGGCGGAATTGGTCCTGCCCAATAACAGCAGAATACCTATTCACCAGTCTGTTGTAGCGGATATTGAAAGGCTCAGAGAAGAGGCGACCCGCGAAACGTATTCCCATCGTGATCCGGCAAGGATTCTGATTGTAAAAAAACCGGATTATCTGGGGAGCAGTCAGTGGATATTTCGCTACAGCAACAGAGATTTCGCTGCGACCATTGAAGACATGCAGTGGCTGGCTCGCTTTCAACGGCGAGAGGTGGATGTCCGACCGGGCGATGCTCTCAAATGTCAAGTCAGAGTTGAAGTGGCCTATGGGTACAGCAGTGAAGTAATCTCAAAAAAACATCATATTGAGAAAATTTCAGAAGTGATTGAGGGCGGGAATCTCGGCGGAAAGCAGACAAGTCTGGATTCTTCCGATGTGACAAAATGAACCCCAGCATCCCGCAACCCTCCAAACTGCTCGCCATGTGTTGAGCAGACCCACATAGAACATTGCACTACAGCCGGCTTCCCATAGATACCAGTTTTCATTCGGAATCAATAACACCTTCGATCCTGAAAGAATCGGCCCATCTACTGCAACCTTGAATCGCATAAGCACACGCGCCGCTATCCGACAGAACCTATCACGGCCTTTATGGCCTGCAGGCAGTTGATGCCATTTAGAGCAAATCAGACCGAAACCACCTCTGAAGCGCGGTGCTGCTCTGACAATTTCGTGATTTTGCATTTACCACTGAACAGCAAATTCGGACACACCAAGCTGTTCCGTAAGATCACAAACCTAGTCCGTTCAATGTCGTTTTTTGTACCCGCCTCATGCGGAAACCACTCATTCGGGGCAGGGAATTCAGCAGCAAAGAATCTTGTACGAGACTGCTCAGGGGTTCGCAACTTCCTTAAAACAGCAGGTTCGTTTCCCGTGTGCGCAATGTAGTGCACCAAGGCACGCGCAACAGGAAACTTCTTCCCCGCACCTCGCTTTGTGCCTACATATTTTGAGACAACAACACATGAGGGGTGATACTTTCCTGCACAGCCTTCTATACCGGATGAGGGGGATACCGTTTCCAGGTTATGGATGGCACATTCCCGTCGAAGAAAAGGGACCCAGAGCACGACCCGGTTCGCACAGAACGGTACGTATATCCCCCGCTCCGGCTTCCCATGGATGTTCCGGGTTTGACGGCCTGCTCCGAATGGCTGTCTTTATTCCCTCCCTGCTGCATTGCAGGATCCGTTTACAGGCGCAGGCGACCCTTGAACTGTTTATGAGTCTGTTCCAGTGTTGTTTCGCCCAAAGCCACATTAACTCCTCACGAATGAACGGGACACTTTTATTCCAGAATTTGGTGACATGATTGGCTACTGCAGGTTCAATTTCGAAAGGATCAAGTCCTGACATGGCAGTCGACCGGCAAAATTCCTTCTCATCACCATCAAGCTTGCTGATCACATTCCACTCCTCTTACTTTGTTCAAAGGGTAGCATTTTACCTGCCCCCCTGACCAACGCCGTGCGTACGCTGAAGAAACCAACGGGAATCCTGTCATGGCCAAAAAAGAACAGCCATTCAAAACATGGGTTGGCACCTATCTAACCCCGCAGCAAAAACTCCTTCTGGAGCGCCGGGCGCAGGGTCTGGGCATGAGCGTATCGGCTTTTTTGCGGACTTTCATTACGAATCCCACGCGAACGACTGAAGAGATTTTGGCCCGTGAGTGGGTGTCGGTTGCACTTCAACTTCGGCAATTACAATCCGGTGACGGCGAAAAAGAAGAGTTCCAAAAGATTTTGATACAACTGAAACAACTCATTCATCGCACAACCTCAGCAAGGGAACCTGACTGCAAGGATGGATGATTTGTGCAAGCCGACTGGCGAACAGTTTTCAGGCAGTTGCCCGGTATCTGGAGTCTCCCAAATCCCACCGTGAGGATCGGGTTCGGGTTGCCTGGATGGAGGGGCGTAATGTGATCTTTGACGAAAATATCCAGGCTGCCGCCCGGGAAATGAATCTGGTTGCCACAGGCAACTCCCGAGTCAGGCGACCGGTACTGCACATGTCTATCTCCTGGGCACCCGAGGATGATCCATCCAGAAGCCAGATGGCGGAGGTATCTGATCAGGTACTGGCAAAGCTCTGCCTCCAGGAACATCAGACGATGCTGGTTGCGCATGGAGATGAACATTATGCACACCTTCATATCCTCACCAACCGGGTCCACCCGGTCACTCGCCGAGTCTGCACACTGGGACTCTATTATCGGCGAGTTCAGGAAACACTGCGCAAGGCGGAACGGGCAATGAATTTCCGCGAAACCCCGGGACATTATTATCAACTGTCTGGACAATCCCCCCCGGATCGCCGCGAATCGCTGTCCAAACAGGCACACAAGGCGACTCAGTCTCGCAGAGAAATACCGTTTCAGGTGCTTGTACGTGATGTGGCCGAGGCCGACTTTGATGCGGCCGGCAGTTGGGAAAATTTGCACGCAAGACTTGACCGGCACGGGCTTCGGCTGCTCCCCAGAAACAGTGGACTAGTGGTCACCGATGGTCATGAGTACGCAAAATGCAGCAGCGTGGCCCGCAATGCATCCCTGCGCCGGCTGGAAGCACGCTTCGGTGAATCCTGGCGCAGTGCAGAGAATATTTCACTGGACAGGCAGATCCAGAAACTCAAGCATGTGAAGATTGCCGACTTGACCGTGATCGGCAGGCAATCCATTGCCCGAGAATTCATCCGTCTGGATATGAACGTGTCTGGGCTCCAGGCCCGACTGGGACAGGCCGTCTACCGGTCACTGAAGAGATTGGCAAATGACGAAAAACAGCGGGAAGGTATTGGACTCTAAACCCGGAAGCCTTCAAGAGCGTGCACAGAAAACGATTTCAGACCATATCCAGAGGGAACTGGCACCTGTCCTTCGGGCACTCAACCGTAACCAGACGGACCTGCAATCCTGTACCCATCAGATAAGGACATTTTTGCGGGTTCAACAGGAACCTTGGAGAAAAGCCGCGACGATGCTGTGGGGGATTGTTCTGGGCGTACTTCTGTATGCATTCCTGCAACCCAGGGTTCAACATACCCATGATGCGTGCACTCTGGGCGGGAAGATCACCGCAGCATGGTCAGCACTCTCCGACTCCGAACGCGCTGTGATTGAACGGATCGCCAGCGAATAATCTTGCCTGCCTCGTAACAGCGGATCCGCAGAACCTGATGTACGGCTGCTGAGGAACTCAGTGCAGACTGACAGGAGATGCCCATTGGCACTGACCGTGCACTGCATAAGGCCTGAACTTCTGGAATAGCACAGAAAATCATGGAGATGCGAACGGTTATAAAAACGGCATGGGTTGAGTTGCTATTTCTAAAAATTTTGGAAAATATATTTATTATATTTACGAAATATATGAAATTCATAATCTTCAATAAATCTTCACAGAAAATCCATCAAAAATTCACAATTTCAGGGCTTTTCGTATCAGTTTTTGCCGTATATTTGTTCTAATCGCTGATCATCCTATCTTTTAGGAGAAGGTCATCAGTTAGTATCATATCAACCAAATTTTCAACATCATGAACTTCTTAAGACACCTAATTGGGCCCCGGCCCCTTGCATTTTTGGCTTTATTGCTCATTTTCCTTATCTCTGGATGTGACCAAGGTATCCTTCCAAGCGACGAGGATACTTCGTCACTCTCTGATACCAGCACAGAATTATCTGTCTCTAACGTTGACGGTCGGCTTGTTTTTGCTGATATAGAGGCATTCGCAAACTTCATGGATTCATTTATTGAATCCGGGAGCATGTCCTTAGAGGGCTTGGGCATAATTAGGAACTTTACATCGTTGTATGCCTCAACCGTCAAGTTGGAGGAAGTCCACTACGAGGAAACAGATGGTGATCACCCTGGGATGGGCGGTGATTTTGAGATCGTGGAGGATCCCTTCTTTGCCAGTGTACTGAATGAGTTTGGAGAAATTCAGATTGGATCAAGTGTATTCAAGTATACGCGCAACTATGTATATGAGACTTCGGAGTCCAATATAGAGTCACTCGCAAGAATTTCTATGAGGAATTCTGATCAAACTGCTTTCTATGGAAAATATGATGGCACAAAGGGGGTTGAGATACATGAGATAAAACGTGCTAGTCTTCATGCGACTGAACTTACGGGTAAAGCGATGGTTACGGCAGGCTGTACAAGTGACTTCAATAAAGAGACAAAAAGAAGACTTGGGGGAGCTTCCTGGATCACGGGATGGCATTATTATCATTCTGCTGGAGCAAAGTCACGAAGCTCAAGGAAAGCAGGATGGAGATGGAGGAATAATACGATTGATACAATTGCAGTATCGTCTGAATACAATCTCACTAGTAGTCGTTCTAGGAGCATGATTTCGAGTAGTCGAGCGCGTGAGGGCAGGCGTTCTTCTGAAGTGACCATAGTATTGCTGAATGATTTTGGATTTGGGGCATACATCAGAGGGAATATATCCTCTAATCACACGGGGACGCGTCTAAAAAAAGGTGTAAGTTGTCAGACCAGTGTTAGTGGTTCTTCTTTGTTCTAGGGAATCTTGACTTTACCACCCTGCCCTGTTCTATTCTATTCTCTGAGTTGTCCAGGGGAGCACTGTTTAAAAGAGTTACTCTGCAGTGCGGGTCCACGACACGAAGAGTCCCTCAATGCATTACTAAATTAGTTCCAGCGATGAATTGTTGCGGCGTGCCTGAACAATGATCTCTGAAGTCTATCTGGAAAGACTGGAAAGGGGAAGCCTTAGGTAATAAAGCGACACTACTAGGCCGAAGATTGGTATACTTTAAAATCTTGCAACTCGCCCTGATATTAACTGAAAAAGGGGGTGTCCTCCAAATGATACTGGTCAATGTTTCTGCGAGCAATGATGGTTGCAATTCAGGGCTTTTTCAGGAGTCTCCAATAACACCATGTGTAAGGTGGAACATCTCTACTCAATGCGCAACTTAGCTCTGATTTTTTTGCTCAGTGGAGTTTGTCCAACGGTATATGCTCAGGGTCTTACCGTAAGCGGCTATGTAGAAGACCGTCTCAGTGGCGAGCGTATCCCTGATGTAGAAATCTACTTTCTGGATCTGGAACGTGGAACAACCACAAACCAGTATGGCTTTTACAGTTTCACATCTGCCTCCAGGCAAATGAGGCTGCTTGTATCCCATATTGCCTACGAGTCACAGGAATACGATTTCACGTTATTGCAGGACACGACACTCAATGTCACTCTTGTGCCCCGTGAGGTTAATCTTGACGAACTGGAAATCGTTGCGCCGCCCAACCGAATGGTAGATAATGTGCAGATGAGCCAACATAACATTGAGATCGTTCAAATAGAGACACTGCCGGTGCTTTTGGGAGAGCCGGATGTTCAAAAGGTGCTGCAACTGCTTCCTGGAGTTCAGGCGGGGACAGAGGGAAGCAGCGGTCTCTATGTTCGCGGGGGGAGGGCAGACCAGAACCTCATATTACTGGATGGACTTCCGGTGTATAACCCTAACCATCTTTTCGGGTTTTTCAGTGTGTTTCCCGCACAGGCCATGAAGAATGTAAAACTCCTGAAAGGCGGGTTCCCTGCACGGTACGGAGGGCGCCTTTCATCGGTCGTGGATTATACCATGAAAGAGGGCAACATGAGACAATACACGGGACAGGCATCTATCGGCATATTATCGTCACGGGTGTTGGTTGAAGGGCCTATCAAGAAGGAGAAGGCATCTTTTCTGCTTTCTGGACGACGAACATTTGTTGATCTATTTCTGGGGGCACTTGACCGTCGCAGTGCAGAGCGGCAGACCGTCTACTTTTATGATCTTCACTTCAAGGCAAATTATATCGCATCCAAACGGGACCGTTTCTATCTGAGTGCCTATGCCGGACGTGATCTACTCGGATACCGATACGATTCCGGGAAAGATCAGGAGAATGCTGATGCACTTATCCCCGACAAATCGGAGATAGATACGGGCTGGGGGAATTACCTGCTGGCACTTAGATGGAATCGAATTATTGGGGACCGGACATTCATAAATGTTTTGGCAGGCATGACCTCATATCATTATGCGCTGGAACATCAAAGAACGACATCAGAACCGGATTTGAAAGAACCAACCCGAACCTCTGAGGATGTGTGGGATTCGGGAATCACGGATCGTATCGTCAAAATAGATGCGGAACACAATGCAGGATCCCGACACTACCTGCACTTTGGATTAGAGGGAATCTGGCACCGCGTTCAGCCCGGGCGAACTCAACGTCGAACCGAAACAGAAAATGAAGAAAAGGAATCGATAGAAAATCAGTTCCCGACCGATCATCTGGAATCAGGAACGGTTGCCGCCTATGTTGAAGACGAAATCTATCTGAGTCGGAAATTTCGTATAAACATCGGCCTTCGGGCCTCAGGGTATTTCGTTGATGGCGGACCTTACTGGTCTATTGAACCCAGATTGAATGCCAGCCTGCGACTTTCTGAATACCTTGCGGTGAAAATCTCTGCGGTTAGCATGCAACAGTATATTCATTTGTTAACCCAGGGTGGGGCGCGGCTTCCGAATGATTTATGGGTCCCGAGTACGGAACGCATCAATCCGCAAAGGGGGCAACAGGTAGCGGCAGGATTGGCCTATAGTGAGCCGAATGGCAGGTATGAGATATCGCTAGAGACGTATTGGCGGCGTATGCAAAAACTTCTGGAGTACGAGACGGATGCAAATATTCGAGGATCGGCAGTTCTGAATTGGGCCGACTTGGTTGAAGAGGGAGACGGGCAGGCAGTCGGGCTGGAAATATTCGCACAGAAGAAGGTGGGAAGATGGACAGGCTGGGTAGGCTACACCTTGAGCAAAGCCACCCGGAAGTTTAAAAATCTGAATAATGGGGACTCTTTTGCAGATGGATTTGATCGCCGACATGATCTTTCAATTGTAAGCCGATACCAGATCAGGGATCAACTTGAATTTTCGGCAGCATGGGTGTTCGGGAGTGGGTATCCAGTTTGGCTTCCGGTTGGTCAATATCCGACTCGCGGGGCTATCGTGATGGATTTCGGGCCGCTGAACAGTTCACGAGCTCCTCATTATCACCGACTGGATGTGGGATTTCATTTTGAAAAAACGCTGTCATGGGCAACACGCACATTTTCCATAGGACTGTATAACGCGTACGGACGGAGGAATCCATCTTACGTTTATGTACACAGCAACCTTGATCAGTATTTTCCTGGTAATCCGAATATAAATCCCCCACAAGTGCGAAAGGTATCCTTGTTCCAATGGATCCCATCCCTGTCTTATCAACTGGAATTCTGATCATGCCCTTACGAATCAGCCTGATTTTTTTTGTGACGCTTGCTGCCTGCGAGACCCCCATAGATGTTGACATTCCCGGGGATTACAAATCTCTCCTGGTAATAGACGGTGATTTTAATCCAGACAGCATCTGGGCTATTAAGGTCAATAAAAGTGTCCCGTTTGGCGGCTCCATAAATGTGTCGGAATTATTCGTTCAAGATGCAACCGTAACGATATTGGGAGAATCCGGACAAAGCGAAACCTTGGCGCATACAGGAAGCGGCATTTTTCGATCACAATCTGATACCTATCCTGCGGCAGGGGAGGTTTATCGCCTGGATGTAATATCCCCCGGTTTTGAAAGCGTTCACGCCATATCTCATGCTCCCAGACTTCAATCCGCCTTCTTAGATATTCAGGCCGTAGATACCGAATCTCCTTTCGCACACACATACCATTTGCGCTTTAGCGTAAAAGACCTTCCCGGCAAGTCCTATTATCAGGTGCGGATAGATCAGGTAGAGCCTTCCTGCCTCCGAGAAGGAGTTCCCCTTTACAACAATATAAATTTTAATAGCCCTGAGCCCTCCTTCTATCATGATGCCACTACATTGGATGACCCCCGCAATGCACTCAATGCATCCAGTGGAACATTTCATAAGCCTTACTTCTCTGATCGGCTTTTTGAAGATGATGTGCGTGAGTTTGAGATTTTTGTCCGGGTGAGCATTTTTGAAAACAAACCGGTACAGCACCTCAGATTGGTCGTATCCAGTGTAAGCGAAGAACAGGTACTGCATGCCCGAACCTTTATCCTACAGGATGAATATTTATTTAACGTGGACCCCATTTTGGGGAGCGCAATCAATATTTATTCCAATATAGAGGGAGGTCTGGGGATCTTTTCCGGATACACCAACAATTCGTATCGCATTGATTCCGAAGGAAACGAATGGACGGAAAGTGAGATCTGTCCATAGACATCGATCATTGAGCCGCTTAAAGCCATCGGGGGAGATATGCATCTCCGTGCCTGTCCAATAGGAGATGCTCCGACATTTGCACTAGAAATCCCAGAAGAAAGTTGCGAGAATATTGCGGGGCAGATTACTCTGTTTGCCCCATGGTAGCCTAGAATTTGGCATATCCTTGATTCGCATCCCCTATGTTGATCCCCTGACTGGCGAATCCGATCACACGGTTGCTGTATTTTGGGTCCGAACCGGCTCTGTCGGAAGGTATCCGTCCGAAAATCCATGTTGAATGACGATGTTCGTGTCTGGAGACTGAAGATGTAATCTGTACCGGCATGGAGTTGGATCCAAAACAATAAGGGATGATCTGCATTGGTCGTCCTGTGATCTGGAAAGAGGCAGGGGCAGGTCTAAATTCCAGAAATAGAATGTATTTAAGTCAGATGGAACACAAGGTCGTGTCGCCAGCTAAAGGGATTCAATACCTTCCATCGCAGCCGGTTCACGGTTTATTTCTGAGACTTAATCAGATGCAGTTTCAGGGAACCGTTTACCCCGAAATAAACTTAAGCAGTCATCCCGAAACAGAATAAAGCGGATCTCCCATCGTCTACTGAGGAAGAGGTGTATGTCTTTACTCTCTTGGAGCACATGGGTTGTTCTGGCAAAGAGGCGGTTGCGTTCACCAAATCCTTATTCAACATGTTGTCTACCCCTATTCTTGACCAGATCAAGTCCAGTCATATGCAATTGGAAGCAAAGATGGATGGCCTGGATGCGCAGAACAGTAGCCTGGAGGCAAAGATGGATGCACAGAATCGCAGGCTGAAGGCGGAAATGAGCCATTTAAGCTGGTTTATTGGAATCGTATTTGCCGTGCTTGGGGGCGTGCTGGCAACGGTCGTTGCTCTGGTTGCGGGATAACCTCAGTATGCGTCTCGTGCATTGTTGGACGCGGTGTGTGAGGCCTGCTGTGGACCGAATGAAGGACAATTCTCTTATCCTCCGACACCATCTGAAATCGGGGAAGTTCTCGGAATATCAGACGATTTTAGTTGGTTCCGACTGGAGCAATAAATCAATTTTCGGATGGATACAACTTTTGTATCAGCGGGAACCTGCTCTGCCTGCCCTGAAGCACCCGCGGCCCCGCATTCTGATTGCCGACGGCACCGGCCCTGGAAAGACACTGGAAACCGGCATCCTGATTGCGGAACTGATCCGAAGAGGACGCGGAAAGCGGATCCTGGTCGTTTTGCTGGCCCGTATGCTGACGCAGTTTCAGAAAGAACTGTGGAGCCGGTTCTTGATCCCGCTCGTACGTCTGAATTCCACCGGCATCATCCGCTCGCGGGCATAACCCGTTCCACTGCTTTGATCGTGCGATCATCTCCATTGATATGATCAAGAATGCCACGACCAGGCAGCCGTTTCCGGAGAAAGCCGGCCGGGATATCGTCGTGATTGACGAGGGGTAGAATCCTGACCGGTTTTACCGTCATTCCATCTCCTGCAAAGTGAAACCGCTTGGATTCCAGCCGGTCACCTTTACGATCTGACGAACTCGACGGGATCTCCCAAAACCGGCAATCACGACTACCCTGTGGACTGCACGAAGTACAAGATGTCGCTGATCAATGCCGCCCGCCCCCTCACGGGCAAGATCACTCAGGCGCTCCAGTGCCTTATCCGCATCCTCCCCGTGAACGGTTGCACATCCACCCGGATGTCCGGTA
>JAJEFL010000186.1:0-6073 GCA_022820435.1 Rhodothermales bacterium | reverse complement strand
GAAGCTTCAGCGTCAGGCGCGTCTTATCAAAGGCTTTCAGGCTTTTCCCGAATGGAATGTGGGAGGTGCGCAGCGCACGTTCGACACGATTCTGGGTACGGGATTGCTGCTCCATTTCGACCAAGGTGAACAAAAAATGCTGTCGCTAGACATTTGTGTGACCTCTATGAAACGGATTCAGCCCAGGGTTGAATTTCTGCCCTCCTTTTTTTCTGCTGTCATTCCTGAGCAGGCGCGAATTCAACAAAACCCGTTGAATATCGGCTTGGATTTTCAAGCCTTGGCAACTCCAATCTATCAAGTTCTTCGAGAAAATAGAACTTTGGGGGATGATGCAGGTTGTTCGCCTTTGGTTTTGGACTTAGACGAAAATTCCCCGGCTCAAGGGAGCGGCTCCTTGAATTTTGTGATTTCCCCCCATTCCCCTAGATACAATAATTGCGTCTAAATGGAGATTACATCTAGGTATGGACGCTATGAAAAGGTTTGCAACTCAAATCCTGGACTGATCATGTCCAAAATCAAAGACCTGTAACGATTACGCCCGAATCTTTAACTCCTTTGACCTTAAAACGAAACACCTGGTTACGCGTCGCTTATAAGATACAGGGGCAGATCTCCGATAAAAATATCCCGCACCATATGCTGGTATTGGTTTTGTTATCATTTACTGCTGCACGAAAATGGGGCTTCCGCTCTACGGGGCTGTTTGCCTGTTGCATATCCTTTGCTGTAAGTGGTTTAGATAGTCAAGCATCAGTCTCCCCTGAGATGCGGACAATGTCGTTCAACGACCATCTTTTGGAGAGCAGTAAGTTAAAGATTTCCTTGCATTCCACTCAAGAATTAGCCAGTACTTGGGAGATAATGGAAAATACCAGAAATTTCGCAAGTGACGTAATCAGTCCGTTGGCATATACTAATGGAGCCATCCCAGCCGGCGACTACGCAGGGCGAGCAGACGCAACCATCTCAGAGGGACAGAATGTATTTGATCCATCTGAAGTTAATTCTGTCAATTCCATGCATCCCAATACTTTAGGAGGATACGAATCTGGATCAGATGAATGTAATGGTTCCCCAAAATTGGTGATTCGATCAAGTGTGAAATTACTTCCTGATGCTCTGCGATCAGAGCCTTTCCAAAAGAAGTTTGAGATTGAATTAGATTGTAACCCGGGTAATGATGTATTTGAAGCAAGGATAACTGGAGGATACGACAGAAAACATAGTCCAATCCTCGGAATTCAGCCAAAGAAATTGGTATTCAGTTCGGCGAATTGGACAGGACAGACGGTTACGGTGTCGCACACTGGAAGTCCAACAATAACGATCCGAGAGTTGGGATTTCACGTACACCTTTTTGATAGGAATCCACAGAGAATAGATGCTAATGCTTTCTTCGTTAGATTTACAGATGATGGTAAACCACTGATATCGATAGAAACATCTTCAGAAACTGTACTAGAGGGTGAAGCGGTAACGGTCACTGCGAAAATTGATCAACCCCAGCCTAATGAGATAAGCATTCGGATCGGTAGTATGGGCGGCTCGACAACAGCATATGAACATGATTTTGATAACTTGGCGTTTCCGGGCTTCAATATCAATATTGCAGCAAATGAATCGAAGGGATTCTATACGATTCTGGTTAGAGATGATGGTGTTCCAGAAGGAATGGAAAGAATTTTAATTTCAATTGATAGGTACTATTTGCCATTATGGCTGGGTTTTGGAAAGCCGAGGGAGGTCTTAATTACGATTGAGGATAAAAATCTTGATATTATTGTAGATCCGCAGTCAGTGACGGTTGGGGAAGGACAAACAACCACCTTTGATGTTAGGCTTGCTGGACAGCCGTCCCAAGATGTCCTGGTGGCGATTACCGGCTATACAGGCACAGATCTGGATACCACGGCATCAAGCCCGCGGAAGGTAACGTTTACCCCATCAGATTGGGGGGCTAAAACAGTGACGCTTGGAGCAAAGCATGATCCTGATTTTGTGAATGATTTGGCGACGCTCACACTTACGGCAAAAGGGGGATCTTCGTCCACGAAAACTGTCGATGTGACAATCACGGATGATGATACGCCAGAAATTATTGTAGATCCGCAGATGGTGACGGTTGAAGAAGGACAAACAACCACCTTTGATGTTAGGCTTGCGGGACAGCCGTCCCAAGATGTCCTGGTGGCGATTACCGGCTATACAGGCACAGATCTGGATACCACGGCATCAGCCCCGCGGAAGGTAACGTTTAGCCCCTCAAACTGGAATCAAACTCAAACAGTAACGCTTGGCGCAAAGCATGACTCTGATTTTGTGGATGATCCGGCGACACTTACACTCACGGCAACAGGGGGATCTTCGTCCACGAAAACTGTCGATGTGATAATCACGGATGATGATACGCCAGAAATTATCGTAGATCCGCAGACGGTGACGGTTGCGGAAGGACAAACCACCACCTTTGGTGTTAGGCTTGCGGGGCAGCCATCCCAAGATGTTCTGGTAGGGATTATTGGCTATACAGGCACAGATATGGATACTACGGCATCAAGCCCGCGGAAGGTAATGTTTACGCCATCGGATTGGAATCAAGCTCAAACAGTGACCCTCGGAGCAAAGCATGATCCTGATTTTGTGGATGATCCGGCGACACTTATACTCACGGCAACAGGGGGGGCTTCGGACACAGAAACCGTTAATGTGACGATCACGGATGATGATACGCCAGGAATTGTTGTAGATCCGCAGTCAGTGACGGTTGTGGAAGGACAAACAATCACCTTTGGTATTAGGCTTGCGGGGCAGCCGCCCAAAGATGTTCTGGTAAGGATTAATGGCTATACAGGCACAGATCTGGATACTGCGGCATCAAGCCCGCGGAAGGTAATGTTTAGCCCCTCAAACTGGAATCAAGCTCAAACAGTGACCCTCGGAGCAAAGCATGATCCTGATTTTGTGAATGATTCGGCGATGCTCACACTTACGGCAACAGGGGGATCTTCGTCTACGAAAACTGTCGATGTGACAATCACGGATGATGATACGCCAGAAATTATCGTAGATCCGCAGACGGTGACGGTTGCGGAAGGACAAACCACCACCTTTAATGTTATGCTTACGGGGCAGCTATCCCAAGATGTCCTGGTGGCGATTACCGGCTATACAGGCACAGATCTGGATACTACGGCATCAAGCCCGCGGAAGGTAATGTTTACGCCATCGGATTGGGGGGCTCAAACAGTAACGCTTGGCGCAAAGCATGATCCTGATTTTGTGGATGATCCGGCGACGCTCACACTCATCGCTTCGGGTGGGAACTATGACAATGTTTCCACAGCCGTGTCCGTGGCGATTGATGATGATGATAATGCCCCTGTGACAGTGAGTTTATCGGCAAGTCCTAATCCAGTTACTGAAGGCGACGCTGTTACTATAAAGGCAAGTCTGTCCGAAGTAATGTCCAGCGATGTGACCATTGATTTAAAAGATAGTCATGGGACTACGGAACCTGGAGATTATGTTCCCCTTGAAGAAATCATGATACCAAGAGGGGCGTTGACTGGATCGGGAGACCTTCTTACCGGTAATGATGTTACCGTTGAAGGGAATGAGATATTTACGGTTGCTATTGACACGGATCAATTGCCCCCGGGTATAATGGATGGTAATCGATCCTCAGTGAACATCACGATTATAGACAATGATACGGTACCGCCACCAGTAGAGGTAACGATGTCTGTGATTCCACGGCGGGTGGATGAGGGGGGGACAGTTACCGTGGAGGCAACTTTGGGGGGCACTCTTGACACCGATGTAATTATTCCGTTGACTCTGACCGATGTTACCACAGAAGCCAGCAGGGATTATCAGGCATCGCTTCCTGCTAAAGTGGAGATTGAAGCTAAAGAGTTGAGCGGGAGTTATGTAATCTCCATACTTGAAGATGAAGCTATTGAAGGCAGCGAGACCTTTACCGTGGCACTGGGCGATTTACCCAAAGGACTGACTACAGGGGGGCCACTTTCACAGGTCGTGACCATTCTCGACATTGCTCCACCCAAAGATGTAACTACACGAATTTCAGTAACCCCCAATCCCGTTAATGAAGGTGAAGATGTTACGATAACGATAGAGTTAAGCGAAGAACTATCCAATAATGTAACGATTCCATTAACGTTAGCCAATGTGACCACGAATAAGGAAGATTGGCAGTCATCAACTCCAACACAGGTAGAGATTAAAGCCGGTGAGAAAAGTGGTACATATCGGATTTTCATCGTTCAGGATGCAATTATAGAGGAAGATGAAATTTTTTCGGCGATCCTGGAAGCGATTCCGTCTGGAGTAATCGCAGGAGATCCTGCTAAAGTGGATATAAAAATTATTGATGGCAGTCATGCGGGGATTGATGTATCTGAATCAGTGTCAGTGGTAGAGGGAACCACGAAACGACTTCCTGTCGTACTGACCTCAAAGCCGTCAGACGATGTTACCGTAAAGATGACTTGGCCCCAGAAAGCCGACCTAGAGGTGATACCCATCACTCGCACCTTCACGCCAGATGACTGGAATCAGGGGCAGGATGTGACATTGTCGGCCCTGGACGATCTTGATCTTATGGATGATCCGGTGGTGATAACATTGACTGCCATTGGAGGGGGCTATACCAGTGCCTATAAGACAGTGATTGTAACTATCATTGATGATGATGCACCTGGGATCGTGGCTCTGAAATCACTGAGGATTTCAGAGGGTGGCACAGAAAATTTTACAGTCCGACTTGTTGCATTGCCTTCAGGAGCAGTGACGATGAGGATTAATCAGTACACAGATACGGATTTGACTCTGGATCAAACCTCTCTAATCTTTACTCCAGATGATTGGGATACACCAAAGATGATTACGGCGACGGCAGGTCAAGATGATGACTTCCAAGATGACTTGGAGACCCTGGTATTGACGACGTTAGGAGGGGGGTATGGGGAATTGACACCACATAGAATTGATGTACAGATCATAGATGATGAAGAACCGCAGATCACGGCCGTAGATGAGATAAGTATTGAAGAAGGTAGCACGCATCCATTTCAGATCCGTTTATCCGCACAGCCATCGGGAACTGTGACAGTGAATTTCTCTGGGTATGTGGGAACAAACTTGAAACTGGATCAAACGTCGCTTACATTTGATCCGACAAACTGGCAAACACCACACACAGTCATGCTTTCAGCAGAAGAGGATAATGTAGATCATGCAGACGAGAGGGTTGAGTTAATGCTCACTGCATTGGGAGGCGGTTATGATGGAGAGACGCACAGGATCCAGGTTAAGATCATTGATAATGATGAACCACTGGAACCGCTGACGATCTCTGTCTATGACAATGACGGATTCGAAGAATCAGGAATACTGCAACTGCCCATTGAACTTAATCGCCTTGCGGATCAGTCAGTGACTGTACGGTATGCGAGTTCAGATGGCAAAGCGATTGCGGGGGCTGACTATACAGCATCAAACGGGATTGTAATCTTTGATCCGGGTGCAACCCGCGGCATGATTGAAATACAAGTCACCAAAGATGATATTATAGAAGGCCCCGAGGACTTCACCGTCACGTTATCGGATCCCTCACTTAATGCAACCATTGCACGTCCGAGGGGAAAAGGTACAATTCGGGAAGGTACCGGGAATGCGGTTCTCCGCATTGATGATGTAATAGTATTGGAAGAAGATGGCATAGTTAGGTTCCGAATATCTTTATCGCATCCGCAGCGTCAGACGGTGTCGGCCGAGTATCAGACTCGGGATGGGACTGCCAAGGCAGGCGAAGACTATGAGGCGGAGTCTGGAGTTGTAACTATAGCACCAGGAACCATAGAGACCATGATTGCCGTGCCGCTCTTAAAAGACGGATTGGATTGGGAGGAAGAAACATTCAGTGTACATCTGGTATCTTCCAAGCATGCCGAGATAGAAAAGGCGGTGGGTGTGGCCACGATTCAGGAGTCCACGACGGCGGGTGAGAAAGTTCTGGAGGCGTATACGGCACGGTTTGTTCGGA
>JAJEFL010000092.1:0-38126 GCA_022820435.1 Rhodothermales bacterium | reverse complement strand
GCGAACGCCGAAGATCTCAAAGAAGTCGTTGTAGAAACTCTGCGCTTCCCCTTTCTCATACACCGCTCCACTCCATTCCTCAGAAAATTTGACCGCACGGGTTCGGATCTCGTTCCAGGAAAGACGCATCAGATTACGGGGACTTTACGGTAAGTTACGGGATACATATGTAAATGTGCCCTTGGGAGGTTCTTGCAAAACTAGTACCCTAGGATAAAAAGCGCTCCTGGATGCACTCAAATGAGCAAAAATTCTCAAGATTAAGAGTTTTGCAAGAGTCTCCAGTGCAAATTAAATTTTTGTATGCTCGGAGATTGAGAATACCCGGCTAAACAAAAAGATTCCCTCCATAGCAAAGTTAAGATTTTCCATGAATAACTGCCACATGAAAGTATCCGATACATCTACTGGAATGAAAATGAGATCGAATTGCGGCTACGGGGATTCGGGCTCAGATGCAGATGGTTAAGCCATCTTTTTCGGAGTTTCAACCAATTTAGGAGTTTGCAAGAGGCTCTTGGGATTGGCAAAAACGTATCTTTCAGGTTCAGTATGCATCATGGGTTCTGAATTGGCTTACCGATGATCAATCAAAGTTAACGCAACCGCGTGATTTAATGGGGAATGTCAAGTAGCCGGAGGAAATTTCACCCTCCGGCGCTCACAGAACCGTGCGTGCGCCTCTCAACTCACACGAATTGCGACATGATTTTTGCCCGCCCAGTTTTTCGAATGCCCAAAAATCAACCTTGATGGATGAAAACTACCGTGATCACGATGCGAATCCCGGTACATCTGCTACCAAATTCAAAGTTCTGCGTTCAAGCCCTACTCTCTTCAATAAACCTCTGTTTAAAATGGCGATACTTATTGATGGAACGAAGATTGCGGCCGATGTACGCGCAGAAGTGCATCACGAAGTTGCTGCATGGACATCAGATGGACATGCTCCTCCATATCTTGCAGTGGTGCTTGTTGGCAATAACCCTGCCTCGGCTTCCTATGTACGAGGAAAAATAAAAGCCAGCCAGAATGTTGGGATTGCAGGAGACACCTTGAAGTTTGACGAAAACATCTCTGAAGAGGCGCTTCTGGAAGTAATTCATGACCTGAATACCAGCCCCCATGTGAGTGGAATTCTCGTACAATTACCGCTTCCGGACCATCTTGATGCATCACGGGTGATTTCCGCCCTGAATCCAAACAAAGATGTAGACGGATTACATACAGTAAATGCAGGTCGGTTGGCGGCTGACCTCCAGGGATTTGTACCCTGTACTCCGGCAGGAATCGTAGAACTGTTACGCCGGGCAAATATTGATACTGAAGGAAAGCACGCCGTCATTATTGGGCGATCCAGTCTGGTTGGACGCCCGCTTGCAAGCCTGCTGCTCCGAAAAGAAAACAACGCAACGGTTACAGTATGCCACAGTCGGACACAAAATCTGCCGGAGATCTGTCGTCAGGCAGATATTCTAGTAGCCGCAATTGGATGTGCACACTTTGTAACCGAAAATATGATTAAATCTGGAGCAGCCATCATTGATGTCGGGATCAACCGTGTTGACGATCCCGCCCATGCCCGGGGGTATCGCCTTACCGGTGATGTTGACTTTGATGCGGTATCGAAAATTGCTGGCTATATTACCCCCGTGCCCGGCGGTGTGGGACCAATGACCATCGCCATGCTTCTTAAAAACACAATGGTTGCAGCTAGAATTCTCAACTGATGCAGGTCGTATCTGAAAATACTGAGGCTAGTGATACGGTACAGATCACGGATACCACCCTGAGTACCAGCGACTCTTTGCAGATATCCGGCACCGCAGACACCACATCTGAGGTAAGCGGGACGATCCCTCAGGTTTTTGCAGATGCGGGGACACTCGTTTACCAAGGCCGATTCTCCGAAGCCTGGGATGCCATAACGCTGCAGATCGTAAGCGGAGTGACGGATCTGGCACCCAAAGTCGTAGGGGCCCTGCTTGTACTGGTCATCTTTTATACGGCCTATCGAATCCTGCAAAACTTGCTTCGCCGAATCCTGAAAAGAAGTAATGTCGTGCAGGCCGGCCTGCAAACGCTTGTATTGCAGGCCTTCCGGCTCCTCTCTATCGTTCTTATTGCCATTACCGTTCTACAGACCATCGGGATCAACCCTGCTGCACTGATTGCCGGAATTGGGGTTGCTGGTATCGCATTCGGTTTTGCAGCCCGGGATACCGTTGAGAATATTCTGTCGGGTGTCAGTATCCTGACCGATAAAGCCTTTCGTATCGGGGATACCCTGATCGTTAGTGACACCTATTGTGTGGTCGAAAATATTACGCTTCGAACTACACGACTCCGAACCCCTAAGAATGAGGTTCTGATCGTCCCGAATCAGCAAATGGCCAATGAACGAATTCTGAATCACACCATCGCCGGTGCCCTTCGGATCGAAATTCCGTTTGGCATTGCCTACAAAGAGTCGCCGCAGGAAGCCCGCCTTGTCATTCTGGATACCACAAAGGGGGATTCACGCTTAATGGAAGACCCCGAACCAAAAGTTGTCGTCACCAGTCTGAATGACAGCAGTGTCGACTTGAGCTTGTGGGTGTATGTGGAAAACCCAAAAGAAGAACGCCAGATTATTTATTACTACACTGAAGCCATAAAAGAAGCCTTGAACAGGGCAGGCATCGAGATTCCATTCCCTCACATTCAACTGATCCAGGACTGAGATCACGATGGCGATTGGACCGTTCAGGCATGAGGGCTCCTGGTGGCCTGGAAATTGTTACGTAACCAGATGGTAAAAATGACCGGGCAGTGTACATACAATTTTGCCCGTACATGCACGAGCGTCCGCAGCATTCAATCTGAACTCCAGGGAATCCAGCCGACCCCCTGATGTCCAAAATCAAATTCGTCCGGGTGCAAACATTCTGCGAGGATCTCCGCTGACTCCACAACCCGGGGGCCTGGACGATTAAAGTACTGATTACCGTCTGTAACATAAACACGCCGGTTCCTTACAGCCGGAAGGTTCTTCCACTCAGGACTTGAAGTGAGTGAATTCATCTCACGTAAAGACCGGCCAATATCAAACCCGCAGGGCATAATCGCAATCACATCGGGTTCCGATGCCGCAAGTTCGTCCAGAGAAAGGTATCCTGAGTGTTTTCCTGACTGACTAAGGAGATTGCACCCTCCCGCACAGTCTACCAGTTCGGGAACCCAGTTGGCGGCAATCATAAGCGGCTCCGTCCACTCAATACAGGCAATGGTAGGATGACGGGGTATTTTTTGTGCTTTACTGCGTAATGAATGAAGTCGGTCTTGAAGTCTTGAAACCAGCACCTTACCACTTTCTGGATCATCCAACGCATCGGCCACACGCTGAATATCTGTCCAGACATCGCTGAGCTCCATCGGTTGAAGTGAAACAATTGAAGGGGCCGAACGCACAAGCTTACACACCGCCTCTTCCACATCACGAAAACTTACTGCACAGACTTCGCACTGAGTTTGCGTGATAATAATGCTGGGGGAAATCTTGTCCAATAGTTCGGAGTTAACCCTGTACACCGACAGGCCGTCTCGGACCATCGTTTGGACCTGATTGTCAATCTCCGCACTGGAAGACTCTGTCCGAATCTTTGAAGATGAGCACACGGGAATCTGTGTAACCGTCGGCGGATAATCACATTCATGTGATATACCGACAAGGTTGGACTCGAATCCCAAGGCACATACGATCTCTGTGGCACTTGCGATGAGGGATACAATCCGATGGTTCATGATACTCTCCCTTTCAAACGAAGTATTCACGTATACACATGATAAACCCGCAAAGGGCATGTCTAAGAAAAACAACTCTCTGGCCCGCCCCCTATCCCCGATTCCAAACATCCAGGATGCCATTTGGTTATATCGCTAACTTCTGCGATTGTGCACAGAAAGAAGAGAATCACCAGCCTTGAAATAAGACATTTGAGGCAGATGTGTCGATCTAACAATGCAGCCAAATATTGTAAGAACGAATGGGATCCCCCTCACATGAACTTGGAATCCACCATGTCAGGAATTACTCCTATAACCCTAAACTTACTGTCTGTATAACCCTGACTTGATTGCGTGATCGGACAGTTTTGGCATTTACGCCCCCTCTAAGGTCCTCTTTGAATGGAACTCCTTGCCTATGCATTGGCCGCGCCGGTTATCGGGGCCATCCTTTACCCGGTGTTGCATGACAATTCAAGACTCACCAAGATATTTGACCGCTGTATGTATGTGATGATCCCTTTTCTGGTTTTAATCCAGGTTCTGGGACATCAGATTGAACATCATGGCTGGGCCCCTGCAGGCATCTTCATCCTTTTGGGAGTCATGGCATTGGGGCTCCTGATACCGATTGGCATTGAATATCTGTCTCACCGTATTGCATCGAAAACAGAGGCATTGTCTGTGATTGCAGGTTTTCTTGGATTGGGGCTGCATGTCCTTCTGGAAGGCTCCAGTCTGAATACAGATTCATCCACCATCATCATTCCCCTTACGGTCCACCGTCTTGCCGTGGGGCTCATGATCTGGTGGATATTATATCCCCGCTATGGTCTGTCCATTGCGATATTCGGAATTGCCGGGCTCTTATCCACGACGCTGGCCGGATTCTTTCTGGCAGATATCCTGCCTCACGGATTCGCAGGCAGTGACTGGTTTCAGGCATTCGTAGCAGGCTCCCTGTTGCATGTGATTTTCCATGAACATCACCACGGAAACCCGCACGCACATGACCATTGACTTTCATATCTCCTCCCTTAATAAGAGTTCAAGGGAGCATGAAAGGAATGGATGCGTTCGATCAGGGTTACCTCTGAGTTAAATGAGATGTATCCCCCAAAGTTGAATATTCTGCTGTTTCAGATCCGCAAGTCCGATGATCCGATGCGCATCAGCGAAGTGGCTGCGTTCGCGGAATCCATTGACCGACTCCCGGAACAGATCACCGCCGTTGACCTGATCAACGAGCCGCCAAAATCTGAGACGCTGAATCATGCAGATATGGTATTAATCGGAGGAGCCGGGGATTACTCGGTTCCTGAAGGAGGCGAGTGGCTGGACCGGGCCCTGGATGCAATGCGCTTACTGTACGCCAAACGCAAGCCGGTTTTTGCATCCTGCTGGGGATTTCAGGCCATGGCCGCCGCCCTTGGCGGTTCCGTGATTACCGACCCGCAGCTTGCCGAACTGGGCACACTTCAACTCACACTCACCTCCCGCGGGATGAAGGACCCCATCTTCAAGAGCCTGGGAACCCCGTTCTGGGCACACACAGGGCATCACGACACCGTGGTGCAACTCCCTGAGGGTGCGATCCGCCTAGCCGAAACTCCGCTGGTGGCCAACCATGCATTCTGCATGCCTGATGCGCCGCTCTACTGCACACAATTTCACTCAGAACTGAAAAAGGATTTGCTGATCCAGAGGCTGATGACCTACCCCGAGTACACCAGGCATATCCTGGGAATCCCGGTAGAGGAACTCGTCAACACCCTTCGGGAAACCCCGGAATCTAATAATCTCATCCGCGAATTTATCCGTCACATCTTTATCAGCTGAGATGAACTTCCCAATCCGCCACTATCTCGCCCTGTTGATGTTGTTCCTGACTCTACAGGTGCAGGACAATCACCTCAAAATGGTGCACTGATGATTGCCGGCAGCGGCCTTATCGAAAGCACATGACCGGTACGGATGGACGTTATTATTTTCTAAGTCATGGAGATAACTGCCACCTCCCTGAACGCACCCCCTACCGGAATTACGAACCCCGCGAACGCATGGTCCAGCACATCTGGTAATCAGGCAATAAGCCCGGCAACCAGAAACGCACAAAAGGATACGCCCGCAATCAGTGCAGTGTATGGCAGCTGCGTATTTACGTGGTCCACATGATCGCATGCAGAGGCCATTGAGGAGATAATGGAGGTATCCGACAGCGGCGATGCATGATCCCCGTATACGCCTCCTGAGAGGATCGCCCCCAGCATGAGGGGCTCCGAGAGTCCGAGTCCCGCCGCCAGAGGCAGCGCCAAGGGAATCAGAATGGCAAATGTGGTCCAAGACGATCCCAGCGTGAACGATACCATGCACCCAATCGCAAAGACCAGCGCCGGCAGCCACCATGTCCAGATATCCTCTCCCAACACCGAAACAATGTAGGGGCCCATCTCCAGATCACGCGAAACCTTTCCAAGTGCAAACGCCAGAACCAACAGCGCAACGACACCCACTAGACCTGAGGCCCCCTTGATCACATAATCGGTTGACTTTGCAGGTGCTAACAGGATTTCTCCCTGACGTGGAATCATATAAATGACCATCGCCACGATCACGGCAATCCCGACCGCCCACAATACGGCAGTGGAGCCACTTCCCTGCATCAGGTTCCCATCCCCCGTCACATAGAGGCTGACAAAGATCATCCCGATCATCACAAAGATGGGAATCAGAAAATCATAGACCCGTCCAAGCCCCGGACGAATTGGCGCCAACCCCGCCACCTCATCCGCAATCATAGGGACGGAGTCAGGACGAATCAACTGTCCCGTTTTTGCCGCCCGGTGCTCTGCCCGGCGCATCGGCCCAAAGCTCCAGCCGGTCAGTGCAAGCAGCAGCGCAAACAAGATGGCCAGAAGTGAGAAAAAATTGTAGGCGAGTGCCGCAACCAGAGTATTCACGGCGGTTGTTTGGTATCCCTGAACCAGCAGCAGCCCCAGCACGAATGCGCCCCAGCCGTTGAGCGGGATCGCCATACAGACCGGCGCACTGGTCGCATCGCAGTAATAGGCCAGCTTTTCCCGCGGTAACTTCAGACGGTCAAAAAACGGACGGCTGAGGGTGCCGACCACCAGAGAGGTGATACTGGACTCAACAAAAATAAGAAGTCCTGTAAACCAGGCGAGTAATTCCACCCCCCTCCGCGTCTTTGCGAGTCCCGCCCTCTGAACCATCCGCACAAAAGCGGCCACGCCCCCCGAAACCTGCACCAGCGCAATGAGCCCGCCGACCAAGAGGCTGAAGAGCAGGATTTTGGTATTGGAGGGATCTGCAAATACCGCAACCATCACTTCTGCCATCTGTGCCAGCCCTTCCAGTGGATTCCCCCCCGCCAGGATCGTGGTTCCAACCCACAGCCCGGCAACCAACGACAGGAAGACCTGCCGTGTCCACAGTGCAAGACCAATCGCCACCAGTGGAGGCAATAGAACGATCCAACCCATGTGCCGGACTATTTCCACTTAATATTGCACCCCATGGAGGGACGCTGGGGCATCGTCACCACGCCTAAATTCAGCAGTTCGTCTATCGCCTGTAAAAAATCTGCACCGGTCGCCTGCCCCGTTCCCGGGCGGGTTTCATCAAACCGCCCCCGATACGCCAGACAGCGGCTCCCGTCGTACAGAAAAAAATCCGGTGTACATTCTGCGCCGTACGCTCTGGCCACCGACTGGGATTCGTCATACAGATATGGGAACGGATACTCCTTCTGTGCTGCACGCTTCCCCATTGCCTCAAATGAATCCTCCGGGTACCCGGACGCATCATTACTGCTGATCCCCACCATCTGTACGCCTTGCTCCTTACATGCCTGGGCAACACGGATCAGTGCATCCTCAACATGAATTACAAACGGACAGTGGTTGCACATAAATACAATGGCAAGCGGAGCGCCATCCGCAAAATCTGCAAGGCGGAGAATATCTTTCCCAACAATCTGGGAATTGCTGACAGGCAGTTCAAAGGCCGGTGCCTTTGAACCCAGTTCGGTCATTTTTGAGTAGGTCAATGCCATTACGGTTCGATAGTGAATGAAATTTCAAAAACAGGAAAATCGGCCATACTTGAACTCCTCATACATCTCCTCTTTCACGGACGCGGTGCAGAGGCTCGGTTACGCAGCGGGCAATGCTTGCCAGATGCTCCCCGACCCGACCAATCGAGCAGGCCCCGATCGTACACACAACCGCCCGATTTGCGGGTAAATCCGAACTGGCCAACAGATCAAAAATTCCCCGCAGTATTTCTGCGATCTTCTTTTGCTCATCCTGCACGGCATCCGCTTTCTCTATATCTCCTTCCAAAAAACAATCCCTAGCCACATCAAACTGGGCAAGGGTCTGGTTACGCAATTCGCGGATTTCATCCACAGTGGCACCAATACGGGGATGCGTCGCCAGTAAGGCCGCCGACTCCATAACGCGTCCCATACGTCCAATGCGCTCTGCTTCCTGAGCCACGGTCAGTAGTTTCATGCACAGGACCAACTCCCGCTTGGGATCAATATTCAAGTGCTCCAGCACGGCCCGACGCACCGAGTGCTCACGCTTACAGATAACCGCTTCCTGCGCTGACAGATCTTCGTCAAGAATTTCATTTTCCAACAACCGCCCACTGGACGCAGTGAATAAATTTCGTCCCGTATCCAGCATCACCTTGATATCATCCAAGGCATCCTTGATGAGCGGCGGCTGATTACCCGTAAGAAAATCTAAAAAGCCCATAACACCAAAAGAGACTGATCTTCAATCTCTGTTATACCCCCGATAGAGATGATGTTTGCAAATGTAGCGCAGTACCGGCTCCAAGATCAAATCCTGTACCGGTTTTCCCTCTATAAACCGCCTGCGGATGTGCTCCCCGCGCAGGGATATAACCGGCGCTTCCGCAAATTGCACCCGTCCCCGCAAGTATTCAGGCAGATCCGCACCCGAAACCGGGGAATCCGCCCGGGGATAAACCAGCAGTCGTACTTTCCGGGCAATCCCCTCCGGCTGTGCCCAGGTATCAAAACGGGCCAGACTGTCACTGCCGAGAATCAGATGAAATGCAGCACGGGGATAGGTCTTCTGGAGCGCGTCCAGCATCCGTATCGTGTAGGTCGGGGAATCGAGGGTTTTCTCTATCCCGGAAACCCTGAACGCGGAATATTCTGCAATCGCCGCACGCACCATATTAAGCCGATGTTCGTAGGGTGTGAGTTCATGCTTTGCCTTATGGGGCGGAGCATAGGCGGGAACCCACAAAACCTGATCCAGTGCAAACTGCAAACCTATGGTCTCCGCAATCGTGGAGTGCGCAATATGCGGCGGGTCAAAACTACCCCCGAAAATCCCCATATTCATCGCACACACGCTACAGGGTTGGGCTGTCTGCAATCAATGCACCCAGCCTCTGCTTCGCCAGCCCACCAAGTTCATTCGCCTCTCCCATCAACTCGCTCTCTGGAAAAAGATCCAGTAACCTCTGGTAATGAGTAATTGCTTTCTGAAGCCGCTCCGGCTGACGTGCTTCAATACTCTGGGCACTGAATTCTATGTAGCACCGCATTGCTCCCAACAGTGCATTGTCTGCCAGCGGGGTATCTGGAAATTTATCAAAAACCACCTCATACGACAGCGCCGCTGCCTGATAGAGTCCCCGCCGTTCATAGAGTTTGGCCGCATGGAACTGCTTGTCTGCCAGTTTCTGGCGCAATTCGCCAACACGCTGAATGGCAACCCCCACTGAATCGTGATTTGAATACAGCTGGATATACAGGTTGAATACCTCCACACCCCTTCGCGTGTTGGTCTGATCCAGTTCAATCTGCGGGGATCGCTCATAGAAAGTCATTGCCCGCTCAAACTCAGCATCTGCGACCCGTGGATCCGCCCGATAGAGCTCCGTGAACCGGGTATACTCACTTGCCGCCAGAATATAGTCCCGGTTCCTGCGGTGGGAACGTGCAAGGTAGAGCTGTGCATCAGCGGCCCACTCGTGCGTTCGCCCAAAATCGAATACCCCCTGAAAGTACTGCGCAGCCCGGCTGTAGCGTCCCGTATCATAATAGGACAGCCCCTTCTCATACGCATCACTCGGCGAGTCGTAACTCAGACGCCCGGATCCGGAACAGCCTGCCAGCAGCAGGAATGAGATAATCAGAAATTTTTTCATTAAGAAGTAAGCTAATTCAGGATCGCCGATCTACTGCATTGAAACGTATGTCTGTCTGGAATCATTGTACACTTACCCGAATGACTCCAATTCTGTTTCGGATCAGCGGACTAGTTGGGGGCCTGCCGGCGTATGTTCAAACAAATACAGTGCCGTGTTCCGCCGCGCTTCCCCAAACTGGATACGCATCCGAACCCCCTCATACCGTGGCGCACGCAGCAGATGCCCTGCCAGATCGCCGTCCCCTTCCAGATTCTCCAGCAGTAACCCGGCAATATCATAGCCGATGTAGCCCCACCGATCCGGTTCAGATCCTCCGTGCGCCTCCTTATATGCCTGATCAAACCTGCGAACTCTCATTCTGGTACTCTGGTACTCTACACCGACATAATACACTTTCATTGCAGCGCCCAGCCGGTCAATGTTAAGTGTGAGCCAGGGGGACGGCCCCAGGATGTAGGGAGTTAACCCCGCCGCCTGAAGCCCGCTCACCCCATTCTGTACAAAGCGGGATGCCTCTGTCTGATCATCATGATAGACAGAAAAGAAGATGCCGTCCGCAGATGAAAGGGTATCCTGTCCGATCAATTCGGGAAGCCTGTTCCAGTCAAACGAAGATCCCACCTTATAGGTAAACTGAGGCCTTAAACCATACGCATCCAGTTCCTCTGTGAATCCATATGCCATTTCCCGGCTTACCTCACTGCCTGCTTCTTCCACAATCCCGATGGCCTCCAGATTCAGGTACTCGACCGCCTGGCGTGCGATTGAGCGCCCGCGTTCGGACAAGGTGGCATTCGCCTGAAAGACATAGCGTCGACCTTCGGTAAGCGTTGGGTCTGTGGCCAATGGCGCAATCAATACCGTTCCACTTGCTTCGGTCACACCGGCAGCCGCGTGGACCTGCCCGCTGAAAAGCGGGCCGATGATGGCGGACACCCCTTCCTCTACCAGAGAACCTGCAGCAAAGTGCGCCCCTTCATCGGTGCTCCCGGTATCCCTGAACAGGATCTTTATCTTCTGCTCATTCTTTCGATTATAGGCATCCACCGCCAACCGGATTCCAGCAAACACTGACCGTGTTATCGCCAGTTCGCCGGCGGAGAGGGGGAAGGCCAAACCCAGCCGGATGGCCCCGTCGTTCCACCCTGCATATTGCAGATCCTGCCGCGCCGCTGCAATCAGATCCCCTGCCTCCGCAAAATAGCGGCTGTCGGGATATTGGGTCTGGAACTCCCCCATGAGTTGAATCGCTGGAAGGTATTCGCCCAGGCGATGCAGCGATTTTCCCGCCATGAGATAGGCGGCGGTCGTTTTCCTGTGCACACGCTCCCGCCCGTAAACTTCCCTGAACCGAAGATAGGCCTCCGAATAGTCTCCCGATTCAAAGGAATCCAGTCCGGACTCAAATATCTGCTCTGGATCGGATATGCTGACGGGCTGGGCATGCGCAGCCATGTCCAGCTTCGCCGCAAACAAAATGATCACGATCCCGATCTGAAATGATTTCATCTCCGCTCTATTCCCATTCAATGGTCGCCGGGGGCTTTGAACTGATGTCGTAGGTGACCCGGTTGATTCCCCGCACTTCATTCACAATCCGGTTGGCCACATATCCCAAAAAATCCAGAGGCAGTTTGGCCCAGTCCGCCGTCATTCCATCCCTGCTGGTCACCGCCCGGAGTACACACACCTGCTCATACGTGCGTTCATCTCCCATCACGCCGACGCTTTGGACCGGAAGCAGGACTGCAAAGGCCTGCCACACCGCATCATAGTGCCCCTGGGCATGCAGTTCCTCAATAAAGATCCGGTCTGCCTCCCGAACAAGTTCCAGGGTTTTGTCCGATACTGCACCAAGAATCCGAACGGCAAGCCCGGGTCCTGGAAATGGATGCCGCCCAATCATCTCTTTCGGTAATCCAAGTAAGGTGCCGATCTCGCGAACTTCATCTTTGAATAATTCCCGGAATGGTTCCAGGATTTCGAACGGATGATCTTCCGGTAACCCGCCGACATTGTGATGCGTCTTTATCGTCACACTCGGCCCCTTGAAGGACACACTCTCAATCACATCCGGATAAAGCGTCCCCTGCGCCAGAAATTTTGGCTTTGCACCCAGTGTAAAGGAGATCACGGACATCGCTTCTTCAAAGACATGTACAAACGTGTTCCCGATTACGATTCGCTTCCGCTCCGGATCTGTAACGCCCTGCAGCCTCTCCAGAAACCGCTCACTGGCATCCACCGCTTCCAGACGGATATGAAAATGATCCCGAAAGGTTCGCTGTACATTTTCCCATTCCCCATGCCGAAGCAGCCCATTATTGACAAAAATACAGGTAAGCTGATCCCCGATCGCTTTGTGAATCAGGCAGGCGGCAACCGAGGAGTCCACGCCGCCGGAGAGTCCAAGAATCACATTGTCTCCGCCTGCCACATCCCGGATCTCCGCAATCTTCTGTTCCAGAAAAGAGGCCGGTGACCAATCACAACTGCAGCCGCAGATATCACGGACAAAATTTTCAAAAACCCGATGGCCCTGTTCGGTGTGCACCACTTCAGGATGAAACTGCACCCCGTAATGCGGGAGCACCTGATGACGCAGGGCGGCAATCGGTGCACTGGCGGTATCTGCAATCATCTCATACCCCTGGGGAACATCTACAGGCAGGTCGCCATGACTCATCCAGACCTGCGAGCCATCTTCCATTCCTTTCAAAAGATCTTCCGCGTGGAGAATATTGATCCGGGTGCGTCCGAATTCCCGATGTGCTGCCGCCTGAATCCTTCCCCCGGCTGCATGCACTAAAGCCTGTAATCCATAGCAGATCCCAAGCAGGGGCATTGGTGCGCCATCGTCTCTGCACAATTGCAGAAGTGCCGGATCCAGCTGTGGCGCTCCCGCCTGGTAGACCGAACTCGGCCCCCCCGACAGGACGATCCCCCGCACACCTTTCAGGTCATGAACTGGAGCCGTACAGGGGAGGATTTCTGAAAATACCCCTGCCTCACGTATGCGACGCGCAATCAGCTGGGTATACTGCGCCCCAAAGTCAACAACAATGATCCGCTCATTCATGCAGATGGAAGCGCTTATGCCACATGGTCCGCATACTCCTGAGCAGACAGCAGAGATTCGATCTGGTCAGGATCCGACAGACTGACTTCAATGATCCAGCCCTCCCCGAACGGATCACTGTTTACGAGTTCCGGATTCGCCTCCAGTTCTGTGTTATGCTGACGGATGGTCCCGCTTACCGGAAGGAAGAGATCCGACACGGCCTTGACGGCCTCAACCGAGCCGAACACATCCCCCTGCTCCATCATCTCTCCTTCCGGCTCCAGTTCGATAAAGACGATATCCCCCAGTTCTCCCTGCGCAAAATCGGTGATCCCGATCGTCACGGTCTCACCGTCCGCATGGATGCGGACCCATTCATGCTCCTCGGTGTATTTCAGTTCTTCGGGAAGTTTCATTGATGACGACAATTTTAAGGGTTACCTGAGCATTTGCGTCTCTACGAAATGCGTATTGACTTCGCCGGACAGAAATGCCGGATGCTGTAACAATTCTTTATGGAACGGGATCGTTGTTGCGACTCCCTCCAGCACAAATTCATCCAATGCACGCTGCATCCGCCGGATCGCCCATTCCCGGGTCGGCGCGTAGGTGATCAGTTTCGCAATCATGGAGTCATAATGGGGAGGGATAACATATCCGGCATAGACATGGGTGTCCATCCGCACCCCCGGGCCTCCGGGGGGATGGAACTCAACAATCTTTCCCGGGCAGGGACGAAAATTTTTAGCGGGATCCTCCGCATTGATACGACACTCAATGGCGTGCCCCTGGATCGGGATCTCCGACTCAGAAAGGCGCTCGCCCATGGCGATCCGGATCTGCTGCTGAATCAGGTCTGCCCCTGTGACTTCCTCCGTGACGGGATGCTCCACCTGGATCCGCGTATTCATCTCCATAAAATAAAACCCGCCGCCTGCATCCAGCAAAAATTCCACGGTCCCCGCACCTTCGTAATTCACCGCTTCGGCACCCGCAATTGCGGCCGCCCCCATACGTGCACGCAAGTGTTCATCTACGGCAATGGAGGGCGCTTCTTCCAGCAGTTTTTGATGGCGACGCTGAATTGAGCATTCTCGTTCTCCATAGTGGATTGCATGACCTCGTCCATCCCCCATGACCTGAAGTTCAATGTGTCTTGGATTCCGGATCAGCTTCTCAATATAGATATCCGAATTCCCGAAGGCCCCTTCTGCTTCCGCCTGTGCCGACTGGAAGTGGAGTTCAAAGTCTTCCGCCTTCGAGACCGCACGCATCCCGCGCCCGCCGCCCCCTGCACTGGCCTTAATCATGACAGGATACCCAATGGACTCTGCGAATTCCTTCCCTTCTTTCAGCGATGGCACGACCCCGTCTGAGCCTGGAACGACCGGAACGCCTGCGGTGCGCATCTGATCTCTGGCACGGCTCTTGTCTCCCATGACCGCGATGGTTTCCGGGGAGGGGCCGATAAATTTCAGATCGTGATCGGTACAGATTGCGCTGAACAGCGCATTTTCTGCCAGAAAACCGTACCCTGGATGGATTGCATCTGCACCGGTGACCTCGGCCGCCGCCATAATCCGGTCCGGTTTGAGGTAACTCTCGCTGGATACCGCAGGGCCGATGCACACCGCCTCATCCGCGTAGCGTACATGCAGGGCATCTTTGTCCGCTTTAGAGTAGACTGCGACGGACTTTAATCCCATCTCTTTACAGGCACGAATCACTCTCAGTGCAATCTCTCCCCTGTTCGCAATCAGGATTTTTTTCATACGGTGATCCAGGTTATGCGGGATCAACCATCAGCAGCGGCTGGTCATATTCAACCGCATCGCCATCACTGACAAGAATTTCCAGCACCGTCCCTGCAATTTCTGATTCCACTTCATTCATCAATTTCATGGCTTCCACGATGCACACCGTCTGGCCCTGATCAATCCGGTCACCAGCCTTCACAAACGGATCTGCATCCGGTGCCGGCTTGGCATAAAAAGTCCCTGGCGTGGGAGACAGGATCGGGATGCCTTTTGTCTTATCAGGCTCCGGGGGGGACTCGGACACCGCCGGCATCGGGCTGTTCTGCTGCGCTGCACCGGCCGCCGGCGACAGGTCAGCAACAGCGACCGGGGTTGGCGGCGGCGCCTGCACGGCGGAGGGGACATACTTGCGAACCAGAACGCGCACCCCATCTGCCTCAATTTCCACCTCGGCGGCCTCGCTCTCCGATGCCATCGCAATCAGTTCACGTATACGATCAAATTCGGCCTTGGACCAGTTTTTAGAAAAAATTTTCGGCACGGACTTAATGGTTGCTTCCTGGTGATTGGTGAACTACGCTGTAACTCGCGTAATATAGTCTCCGGTGTCTGTATTAACCCGGATTAAGTCTCCTTCGGAGATAAACAGCGGTACATGGATGGTGGCGCCACTCTCCAGTTTTGCCGGTTTCGTGGCTCCGGTCGCCGTATCTCCCCGAACACCGGGATCGGACTGAATGACGCGTAATTCCACACTTTTGGGGAGTTCGGCCAAAAGCGGTTCTTCGGTTTCTGCATGAAACAGAATATCAATGGCTCCCCCTTCTTTGAGGAACTCCCGTTTCGCCACATTTTCTGCAGGGAGCGAAAACTGTTCATAGTCCTGCATGTTCATAAAATGCATCCCAAGTGCATCTTCATACAGGAATTGATGTTCCCTGCGTTCAATCCGTGCACCTTTCACCTTCTCACCGGCCCGGAATGTCTTGTCCACGACCCGCCCGGTGCGGACATTCTTCAGTGTCGTCCGAACAAATGCCCCTCCCTTGCCGGGTTTGACGTGTTGAAATTTGACAATCTGCCATAACTCACCTGTAATCTGCAGGGTAAAGCCATTCCGAAAGTCTGTCGTATCTGCCATGACTCGTATCAACTGTTGCGCACATGGACGGTAAATATACGGCCTATTCGCGTATTGTACGCAGGCTCCACTGCAGTTTGCGTCAAACCGGGATCTTACTCAAGTCTCGCATCCGGCATCCCGGTTCACTATTTCACATGTCTTAACTTTGTCCTTTTCAGGACAGTTTATGCCCGGACTCATGATTTAATGGCGATTTATACATTATACACCGGAGTAATCTGGAATCATGCCCCCATTCCGGTCAAATGTACCGTACGAATACAATCGGGAAAGATGATCTGAATCCCTTATTGCTGCACAACACCACACCCGCCTGATGCCACACCGGTCAGGGTTTGTAAGACAAAGCCCCCCTTTGGTTCAGAGACACTGGACAGATCATCTGCGTAACATTGCTCCAGCACTCACCATCCCCTCGACGCTTGTCATTCCAGAAACCCCGGACATCAGGGACATGGAGCACAAAAGGGACGGTAGAACAGCCGGGCAGGACCGTGCAACGGAAGTCTGGATTAAACGGTTCCATCGTGTAAGGAGGGCCGGGGATTCACGGAACATTCTTTCAGCGAACGGAGAGATCCTGATCAAAATGAATCTTACCCATGCCGTTCGAACATAGAAGCGCAGCCATCGAATGCCAAAAACCGGGTTTCTGTGTCTGGTGTGTGAATACAAAATCCATGCGGCCACAAATGTAACGGCAATATCTTGATGCCGGGATGGGTTCCGGCAAGCCTGATTATCGGCCGAATGAGATTGCGCCGATGTCGGACATGTCATGGTTGAGACAAACCTGCAACCGGGCAGCAGGGGATGAAATACAAAGAACTTGAACCCTTGGGTCCCTCAGGGATATAGGCCGGAAGCAACCTGCCGGCAAAATCACTGAAATCAGATCTCATCCTACCGTAACATGGAACATCCCTGGGTAGATACCCCAAAGCGTATCCTGCAGACAACCTTCAGGCGGTACAGGGGGAACCATTGACATTGTCGGCAGATTACGGGAATTATTCAGGATCCAGTACAATTCATGGAACCTGAATTTTGGAATCGGGGTACCAGCGATCTGCAGCAGGGTGGCTCTGTTGAAAATGAGCGTCTGTGACTCGCAGAAGAAGGCTGATAACCGCAAACAGGCTGCTGAAACAGTTATGCGGACAGCATCGTAGCATGCAATAATAATGTTTCGTATCTTTGCAGATAATGAGGCTGTGCCCTGATGACAGGATTTGCACTTTCATTCTCCGGTGAGAGAAATACTTTCGTATGGTTGCTTTAAAGAATAGCCTGTTTCGTCGCGTACAGGGTTTGATTCCTTTTTGCTCGTTGAATCTCTGATTGATGGAAGGATTCCAGAATTGCAACAAGGTGCGTGGCATCTCAGCGATACTTGCTCTTGCATGCGTTGCGGTGTCGGCGTTTGGGCAGAATCCTACGAATGTCTGCCCATCCGTGTTGACTGTGCCTGCCGGTGAATCCAGAATGATAGACTGTGACCTGGAGCCGGACATGCTTGCATATGAGTGGGAAAGTTCCAATCCATCCTGGCTGCGGTATTTGAGTGATGTCACGGAGATGTCTCCCCATTTTAACGCACCCGCAAATGTCAGCACTGCGCAAATCTTTGAGTACCGCCGGTTCGGACGTGACGAAGAGGGAACGGTTGTAAGTCATGCATCAGTATCTGTTACTGTAAACCCGGCTGGCAGCCAGTTTCTTTGCCGTTATGACGGGGGGACGGGTTGCCCATCGCCGGATAATACAGAGCAGCCACTGCTGGATCACCGATGGGCACCGGACGCTCCGGATATACCTGCAGACACGGCACCCCCCTCTTTACACTGTGATCCCCGGGTCACGGCTGAAAGTGGCACAATCGCCGAGATTCGGTGCACCGGGCTGCATCCGTCAGGGGGACAGCTAACCTACAGATCCGAATTTGACTGGCCCCCCTACAGTGAGACCCGAGTACTTGCAGATGGATTGTTTGACTATTTTATTCGTGTACCACTGATTGATGAACCGGCAGCGGTTCGGATTCTTGAGATTACGGCATCCGTGCCAGGCGGAGATGTACAGGTGTCTCAGAATGTAGAGATTCATATTGTGAACCGGAGTCCGGCCCTGATCTGTGAAGACATGCTCGTACAGGAATCTGTCGAAGCCGCCTTCCCGTGCTCAATAACATCGGATCGGGAGATTGAGTATCAGTTTATTTCGGATCCCCCTCTGGTACAGCGAGGGATGTACGATTACTGGCCGACCTTCCTGGCCCCGGAAGTAGACCATGACCAATTAATTCCCGTTATTGTACGGGCCTTTGATACCAATTCGGGGCATGTGGCAGAAGCGGAGTTCATGGTGAGAATTCAGAATGCCTCCGGCCCGATGGATTTTACGGTTGACTGTAATCCCACAAATTCCGAAGTATACGAGGGTGCGCCGCCCCTCATTATCACCTGCACACCAATTGATAATTCATCGCCTAGCCTGGTTTGGAGTTATTCAGCCGAAGGAGATACTCCATTTTTTCCCTTCCGTTACTTAGGGAGATCCGAGGGCAGCTGGAGATTCGAGTTTACTGCTCCGGTCAATGTGGATGAAGACACATTTTACGAGTACAAGTTGACCGCCACCGATCAGGCGGATGAGACGACGGGCGTGTCCGACATTGAGATTCTGGTATTAGACACGCCGCAGATTACGGTTTCCTGTGAAGATGCTTATGCGCGTACCGGCGATCCACCTCTGGAGCTCTCGTGTGAGGCCGGCAATTCCAGAGAACTCCCGCTGGATTATCAGTGGACATGGAGTCCCCGAACTCCACCGCTGCGCCTGCTGGGAGATATAGATGCGACCCCCCTGTTTGACGTTCCAACCGCTGCGGAACAACAGCCACTGACCTTTGATTATGTCTATGATGTAGCGGTTTCGGCAGCAGATAACGCAGATGTTCCAGATCTTCCAGAGGCTTCTACGACGGTGACCGTAACCGTAGATAAAATTTTGGGGCAGCTGGGACTGGATTGTGTCACCCCCCTTGAGGTCTATGAGGGAGATCCCGATGTTCCCATTGAGTGTTCAATTCAGGGTCTCGTCACCGAAGACATAGATGTAACATGGACCTGGCAGGCACTGGGAGAGGATCGACTCAGGGAGGAAAACGGAACGTTTATCTTTGAGACACCGGAATCTGTCCCGGTCACGACAACCTACAGCTATGATTTTCAGATCGACGCACCGCCCCATTATGAAGCCTCTGAGTTAGAACGGGTTGATGTGATCGTCCTGAAGAGACCGATCCTCTCACTGAATTGTCAGGATTTGACCGTGAATGTAGGGATGCCCCCGCAACCCATCCAGTGCGAAGTAAGCAATGATCAGGATGCGGAACCGGATTACATATGGCAGTGGGATCCGACCACACTTCTGTCGAACACAGATACCGGCATGCCGATCTTTGCCACCCCCACCCGGCAGCGGGCATATTCCGAAGAATATCCCTATGGCGTTTCTGTGCGCACAGAGATTTCCGATCCTGTAGAAACCACGGTTTCGGTCACCGTAATCAATCCCGACGCAGGACCGTCCGAAGAGATTGCAGTCAGCACGTCAGAGTTAGACCTTGGGGTCGTCGGTCCAGAGGGGCGGATCTGGCTGGATCCGGCAACGGAACAGGTATCCGGCCTAGTCTATGAACGAGGCGGCACACACTCCGGGCGGATGATGATTCGGGCGCAGAGTGAGGTCACCGTATCCATTGAGCAGCTTCAAGCTGCCGCCCTGCGTCAGGTAGACTCGCCGGGGGATTCGGGTGGACGACACTCCGATGTACTGACACTTACTCCCCAGTGGGCATATTCGGAGTCCTGCGTACAGTTTTCCGCCAACACGCAAGCCAGTCAAACCGTGCAGACGAGTCTGCAGTCCGGCGACTGTCATGTGATACGAATCGGGGGAACCGTTGAACTTGAGGGGGCGGAACCGGGCAGGTATGCAGGTGAGGTTGCAGTGGTCGTCACCATTGAAGAGTTGGACCAGCTGTATTCCATTCCGGTGGTACTGACCGTGGAAGCAGAACGGCAGGTCGTTGTTCTGGGACCGGGAGGAGTCCGTCTGCAACCGGTTTCGGCGACAACCGAAGCACTGCAGTGGAACCAGGGGATCGGTATCCAGCCGCAGGTTGCCGTGCTTGGCCCCAGCATTCCATCGGGAACCTTTACAATGACGAATCCTTCGGTTCATTCCATGGAAGTGGAGGTGTCCACTGAATTTGGATATCGGGAAACCCGGGATGCAAATCCGTTCTCGGTGCAGGCAACGGATGAACTGGGAGATCTGGCGGAGCTGGTTTCTGTACATCCAAATGTACTCCTGCTGCTGCCCGGAGAAACCCGACAGGTGCGCTACACCATACCTGAGCAGAAACTAGCCCAAATGGAAGATCGCGGCTACGCGGCACTCTTTAATTTCACGGTTACATCCCGTGCATACATTGATCAGAGTCAAGCCCCTGTAGCGGAACAGTCTGCGCGCGTTACATTCCAGGCTCCCGGCGTTTATATCCCGGGGCAGGGACCCGGGCAACTTCGTGCAAACGTTGAATCACGCACGGATCAAGGCGCAGTGATTCTGGTTGAAACGGATACATCTCCATTTTATGGCAATGCAATGATCGTTGATGAATCCGGAAATGAACTGGGAAGGTCAGAAGTTCTGGTGTACACACGCAGCCGGGTGCGTATTGATTGGAACGCTCCCCCTTCAGGTGAGTTGACACTGCGGTTTATTCCTCAAAACCCAGACCATGTTGCACCAAGTGATCTATCTATCCCTGCGAATGATTGAGTTAATGCTCTCTGATATCTCACATTGTGCCCGATTCAGGCACCTCAGAGTCAGACGCAGCCGTCCATGGACATGGACCGGCCCCGTTGTGCGTAATCTCTGTTTTGCAGTCTGGATGATGCTCCTCACTGTTCCGGTGTACGGGCAGATTGCCGAGGTGACGCAGCGTGTGCTCCCCGTAGCGGAATTTTCCGATGTAGAATTCATCAGTACATTCCTTGAAGAATTTTTCATCTTTCCGGAAGACCCCAATTACACCTCGGGACTTTTTTACGATATCACACAGGATGGCTTTGGCACGAATGATCTGTTAGTCCTTTATCCATCCGAGGAACAGTTTCAACTGGGTTCTTATCTGCCGGAACGGCTGTCCTCTGTGCTCAATACACAGGGCTTAGCTACAGACTATGAATTGTCCACCACCCGGGAACTCACGGAAGTGATTATCGCAGAGGCTGAAAATGAAACGAATCCCAAGAAGGCCCTGGCAGGTGCACTTCTTGCATCCATACAGAATTATTATACAGAGGGGGAATTCCAGGGCTATATTTCGCAGCGGAATGAAGATCTGAGTATCACGTTCTGGGGCTACACCGAGGATACATGGACATTTACCCCCAAAGCGGCGCAATGTGTAGAGCCGCCCGACTCCGAGTCTCTGCTGATTGTGGCTCATAAGCAGCCGGAAATACGCACCTTCCTGGATATTGACGGATGCGTGATTGTAGAATCTTCAACCGCCGGGGGAGAGGTTTCCTCCCGGGTATGCAACTAACGAATTATGGACGACGATCGCAGCGATTTATTAGTGTTTATTGACCTTGCATTCGTTCTGTTAGTGGGGTTCCTGATCCTCACAGAAACGGATCCCAGACTGAATGTGGCGCTTCCGAGTGACCCCGAAACCGAATCCAATCCGGACGAGAGCGGGCCAACGATTTACAACCTGTATTTCAACGGGAGCGCCCAATTTATTGTGGAAGACAGTCAAAGCACCATATGCAGTCCGATTGGTGTCCAAAATCTTATTGAATGCATGAAACAGGTGGCAAGTGCCATGCAGACCACGGTGTTTGTGCTTATCCCGCAGGGCAGAGCAACCGTGCAGACCATGGTGTCGATTCTGGACCTGTGCTACTACAATGACTGGACCTGTACCGTAACAAACTGACGATCTGCCTGCCATGGCCCATCAATTTTCTGAAGATCTAGACCATACCAGTCGCCGTATTTCCATTGGTGTCTTTGTGGTGTTGATCGGGTTTTTCGCCGTTGCGTTCCGCTTTGTACCCGTTCCCAACCGAGATGCGGTGGATGAGTCACTGGATATTCTGATGCTGGAATCCTTTATGATGGAAACCACCGCGGAAGAAGATGTTGCAGAGGCGGAAGAAGCTCCTGCTGAAGTTCCGGCGGAAACCGAGGATGAAATTGAAAATGTAGAGGCCCTGCTTGCAGCATTTGACAATTTACCCATGTCTGAGGTTACGCCGGAAGATTTATCCAGATCAGATCCTGCTGCCGGCGACCCATTCGGGCTTCAGGCAGATTTAAATATAGATCTTGATTTTGGATCCAGTGATCTGGGAGGATTCGGTGACGGTCGTCCAACCGATCTTAATGCAGACCTGCTTCCACAGTCTGGCGGCGGAGGGCAGAGATTAACCTTGAATCCGAATCTGGTGTCGGGATCCACTTCCGGGAATCGGCCCGGATTCCGGACCCGGGACAATGCAGGTATCGGGAATGGTGAAGATCTTTCCGTGCGTGAAACGCAGCCGGAGGATCTGTTTGATGAGATCATTGAAGAAAGGCCGGATGAGGGATTAAACCTGCTGGAGATGCAGCGCGAAGATGCGGTGGTTGCGTGGTTTCAGGCAAATGAGGGGCCTCTGGATCCAGGTGTCCGGGCATTGTTTGAAGAACAGGCATCCGGCTCCTTCACGGCAAAAGTTTTTGCCGAGATTGGAGGGCAGACGGTTCCTATACAATTGATGTATTCCCAACACAGCAAGAAGCTTCATATCGCCTTCAGCGAAGATACAGATCTGTTCTATTTTATAGATCCAAAACTGCGTAATATCGCAAACTATTATAAAGAAGGCGTGGTGGTACACGACGAACAAGTAAGAATTGTAATTGTGGAGAGCGAGGAACTCTCGGTTGAAAGCCCGAATGCAGTTCGGGTATACAAAAAATTTGTTTCATGGTGGATAACTCAAGTCGGACAAAATAGATAGAGACTCATGGATGAATCAATGGTAGATATTGTTCTTATTCTTCTGGCAGCGCTGGTCGCAGTGGCCGTCATACCGGAGTTTGACATAGAACTGCCGGTAAGTCAGGAGATTGATCAGGACGGAACGGTGTTGCGCCCCCTTCAGATCTCAATTAAAGATACGGGCCAGCTGTACCAGTTAGATGGCACAAATCAGGAACAACCCCTCTATTATGAGCAGTTTTACGAAATGTTAACCACTACGGAGCCGACCCGGGTCGTGGAGGTTCACGCAGACGAGGGCGCCCCCGCAGTCTATCTGCTTGAGATCAATCGAGTCATTCAGAAAGCGGGTCGGAATTCGGTATTTTTAGTGAAAGGCGGAGGGGGAGGCGTTTAAATGATGAAAGGTTTTATGCGATTAGCGCTGCCGTTCCTGTTGGTTGTTTTTCTGTTCGGATGTGCACGGACCGCACCGATTGTTGAAGAGTTGCCCCCCGAACCGGAAGTGGTTGAACCGGATTTTGTTACACCTCCGCTGCCCGGCATAGATACGCTGATCATTCAGCAGGTAGTCGACGATTTTGACAGCACCTTCGTAGAGGCGGGGGCCGAGGCCGAGGCGCAGGAGAAATTTCTGGAAGGCCAGCGACTGGTTATACATGCAGAAAGTCTGCTCACGGTGATTGGCGGCCCCTCTGTCTTTGACGGAGCGTCCACCTCGTCCGAAGTGGATACCGTTGCCTTCCAGACGGCGGTTCAGGGAGCCCGGAGCGCACTGGCGCAGGCTTCACAGGCACAGGCGGCAGAGGACAGTGCACGGGCACAACTGCTGTTAGCCACTGCACAGGAGAGGCTCGAAGAAGCGGTGTCCATTAACCCGCGGCATGAAGAATCCCAGTACCAGCTGGCGCAGGTGTATTCTATTCGTGCGAATTATTTCCGGCAGCAGGCCGACCGGGAGCAGTCCCTCGAAATCCTTCGCGGACTGGTGGCACTTCGGGCCAATGAACATTCACTATGGGCCGAAATCTCGCTTACGCTGGATAATCTTGAGCGCTATCCGCATGCAGCCGTGATGTGGCTTCGCGCGGCAGAAACCGTTCTGGATGATTCAAGACTTTCCTTTGATGATGCCCCGGTGGATACAAGTTCAGTCTTTACCTACAGCGTGCGGGCATATCGCTCCTTTGTTAACAGCAGAAGCGGTGAAGGGGTGGAGCGCTCCCTGACGCAGGCCCTGCAGTATCAATCCACCCCCGAACAGTATGACTTCATCAAACAGGAACTGATCTGGTCGCAGTGGGACCACCTGAACCTGGGAAGCCGGATTGTCTTTGACAGTTTACGGCAGGCCGCGACCGAAAACCCCCTCTCAACGCTCACCGGTCTCGGTACGTTGATTCCAACGCTGGAACGACCGGCCGCAATCTGGGAAGCCAGTTATAACCATGCCATTCTTTCTTATGATAACGGATTCCAGGATCATGCACTGGACACCCTGAAAATTTTATGGGGACGCGTGAACAATCTTGATTCAAGCGCAAACAGAGAGCATGTGCTGCACTCAAGCGGGGAACTGATCATGGGGGCACTGCCCTATGTCACATTCCAGGAAGATATTCGAGCGGCCTACGGATCTGTTCTGTTTGAACGGGGTCTCTCTCATGTTCAGGATGGTAATTCCGGGATGGCATTCACGTATTTCATGCAGGTTGCGGACATTGAAAGTGAATACACTGGAAAGGCCTATATTGAGGCCATAAAACTGGCCCGCTACAATCCAGAACAAGCATTGAAAATTGAATCCAGGGTGGAGGAGATTTTCGGTGAACTGGAACGGGAAGATCAACTGGCATACCTGCGAGAAATTGGGAATCTCTACCGAAGACTTGGTGAAAACGAGAAGACCAATACGCTTCTGATGCGCTTCCGTACGATTCGTGACCAGACCGTCAACTGATCACCGAATAACGTATGTTCATGGCGAAAATGCAGATTCGGGGCTTCTCGCTGAGATCTCTTGGGGTGTTACTCCCCGGGATATTCGCAGTTTCCGGTGTCGTTGCACAAGAGGAACAGCCGCAGCGTTTTCGAGTCATGCAGGAATCTCCCTGGGTGGTCAGTCCCATGTCCGTTGCCTCGCTCTCCATGCGCCCCGTACAGGCTTACTGGGATCCACAGGAGGGGAACTACTTTATCGATCTGATTGCATTTCTTGAAGTGATGCAGATGTCCGTGGAGATTGACGGTCTGGTCATTCGGACGATCTATCGTGACACGGTCCATGAAACAGATTTTCGCCAGGGTATCGTTACGCGGTATACCGGGGAAACGATTCAGCGCTCCGATTCACTGGAAGCCGGCGGCTACGTCTATGCGGGCGGATTTGACACCGATTTTTTTGATGCGGGAGAAGGCTTCCTCCTGACTCCCCCGAATCTGCAAAAAATCTTCCCCGACGGCACCCTGTCCTATGATCAGAGCAAATTACTGATCCGGCTCTCGCAGGAATTATTTGCCGAGTCGGAGTCCACTTTCCGTGCACGGGGATCCGCCCCCACACTTGGACTTGGTCCTATGTTATACGGCCGGCACCGGCGTTTTCTCGGAGGTTCCCAGATTGGATACCGACTCAACCGGATCCAGCGGTCTGGAAATGATGTCAACTATTCGGGATTTCTGAACGGACGGGCTAGCGCCCTCTGGGGACAGGTTCGCTCGGAGGGAATGATCACCTACACCGATAATCATGATTTCCGTACCTCCTTCGGACAGTTGAACTATCTGATTGATCTGCCCCGGTCCTCCTATGTTACACAGATCGGTGTGGGCCGTACGAGAGTGGATCAGTGGCCGGTACGGCAGAATTATGATGGAATGTGGATGAGCAACCGCCCGCTTTCAACCCGCCACCAACAGCGTGAAGCGGAAATCAGCGGCATTGCAGAACCGAACGCACTGGTATCTGCCCTGGTGGGGGGCGTGGTTGCGGATCGTGTCCAGGCAGATGGACAGGGACGTTACCGGTTAACGATTCCCGCCTACTACGGCACCTCACGTGCCGAACTGGAGATTGTCCCTGCAGGCGGCGGAACCCCGATCAGGGAAACCCGCTACCTCTTTATCACCGAAGACCTAGTCCCGGAAAACAGGCTGTACTGGGATCTTCAGGGCGGTCGGGAGCGATATGAGCAAACCGCTTATGGACATGCACAGGCCAGTTACGGGATCTCTACAAGTCTGACCGCACTCGGCAGTTACACGCTGGCCGACACACTACAGACCGCAACCCTGGGCTTTGTCACAAACTATGCGCAGTCCATGATGGTCAGTGCCGAGGTCTCCTATCCGGACTTTGCGACCCGGGCCACCCTGCAGATGTTTCGTAATCAGTTCCAGCTTCAGGGAGAAGCATCCTTTGCCGCAGAGTCGGGGTTCACCTTCTACAGACAGCGTCTGATCGGACGGGTCGGATGGAATTCCCGGCGGCTGAGTACATTTGTGTACGGAAGCCGCTTTGAATCCTTCAGCGGCAGTGAATCCATGCAGCTGGATGGTTCTGCAACCCTCCGGCTCTCCCGTCGAACCAATCTGGTCGTTGCCGCCGGTCCCCGATCTACCAGACTTGACCCCGATGCTTCAATGGATTCACGCATGCACTGGCGAAGTTCACTCACCCGCTATGCAACCGTGGGGGCAGTACGCGGTCGAGTTGGATTCCAGGGATATGGAGGACAGTACGAGGATATTGATTTTGCGGGAGGAACGATCTATGCATCGTACCGGTCGGTTTCGTTTGGTGCCCGGATTGGCTATGACTTCCCGGCGGAGGGGATGAATGCTTCATTCTCTATACGCATGAATGCACCCTGGGCCAGTTTCTCCAACCACTCGTCCTTTGAAGTTGACAATCCGTACAATCAGCAGAATGTATACGGATCGGTGACGCTTGGCCGTGACCTTCATTTTTCCAGACACCCGCAGGTCTGGAGCAGTGCACAGCTTCGCCCCTTTATTGACCGAAACCGTGACGGCCGGAAAGATCCGGGCGAAGTTCATCTGGACGGATTGGACATCAACGTTGTCCGTGCCCGCACAGAATCCATTGAATCCGGCGGGATCCAGGCCGATTTCCTGGCCCCGAGCACCCTTTATCAGGTCGTCATTGATCCCCGTTCTCTCCGAGGGCCGGAACTGGATCTGCCGACGGGAACGACCTTCAGTTTCATTTCTGATCCAGGTGCAGTAAAACATATTGACATTCCCGTCCATGAAAACACTGTCGTTGAGGGAAGGATTGAAAACCTGCCCCTGAGTTCCCCGACCCTGGCTGTAGTGGTCTTTTATCAGGGGGAAGAAGAAGTCGCCCGGTCGGCAGTTTCGCAACAAGGCCTGTTTACCGTGCTGCTGCCGCCAGGCCCCTATCGCCTTGAAGTTCATGATTTGCTGGGGAGCGAGGATTTGAGTTCCTATACGCAATCCTTGAACGTACAGGCCGTTAACACACAACAACTTGAGATCCGTTGATCCTTATTCACTTTACTTACTAATGCTAATACATTTCATTGCTTTACAAGCTGCATCCGCGACACTGGTGCAGGACCAGACCGCTCTGAGCAACACGATTCCCACCTCGCTGTGGGACATGATTGCCTATGCCCGCGGGTTCGAATGGCCACTGGGAATCTTATTCGTTCTTGGTCTATTCGTCCTTACCTCTGCGTATGTCCGCCAGTGGCGTCAGTGGGGAGGAAGTCAGGGAATGTTGCAGATTGACCCGGATAATATTTCTGCAGACAGTTTTTCCCAGGCCATTCTTGAAGCCGAAACCAAACCGGGAAATCCCTACTTTATTGCAGGCAGCAAGATTATTGAGGAGTTCAGACGCGGTGGCACAGCACCGAGCATGGTGGATTATGCGTTCCGTTACATTGATTTGGATCGTGAGAGGTATGAACAGACGGACAGATATATCAGCGGTGTCGTCTATCTTGCGCTCAGTCTCGGATTACTTGGAACCCTGCTGGGGATCTTTGTCTTATTCATGTCCGGGGAACGTCACGAGGCATCCGACCTTGTTGGTTTGGGGATTGCGGTGGTTTCCACGATGTTGGCACTTGTGGTTCGCCTGATTCTGTGGCCGCTGAACATCTTTTTACAGGCGACCCTCAGAAAACGATACAATACCCTGCGAAAATGGACCATTGCCTTTTCGTATGCCATCTCATCCAACCAGAGATAGCATTGCCTTTCGGGGCAGTCTGTCACATTAAGCAGGGGCCACACCTGCACGGAGTCCACCTGAATCCCTGTGCATGCACAGGGGGGCGGTCCTGATGGGATTGTAGCGGTTCGCTTTGCGGAGTGCCCCCCATCGCTGAGGTTTATTGCCGGATTTTGAGGCAGACAGATTGATCGCATGCGCCCGGTCTGTCTGCCGGCAATCATACGGATACGATCACGACCGCAATCCTGGAGGTGACGCGGGCGGGATCCTGCGGGTTATGGGCCCGCTGCTCTTCATAGAGTGTCTGCATTTCATTTCGCAGGCGCTCCGCCGACTCAAGCCTCCGCATCGCTTTGCCGGCCACGACCTTGCAGGAGGCATATTCGGGGACTTGGCCTGCTCTGATTTTCTTGCGAATACGTATTTTTTCTTCCTTCCAATCGGGGTTCAGTAAGCGAGTCCAGTGCTCTATCAGTCGTTCCAGCGCCTGCAAACTCAACTCACCAAACAATTTTTCGGCCAGCTGATCATCTCCTTCCCCGCCCGGTCTCAAAACAGCTGCCAGTGATTCCAGAGGAGCAAGCATTCGTTCCGGTCGCAGGTCCCATTCCCGGAACATGGGCAAATGATCCGTAAGTTGGTCAAGTGCCCGCTCCATTGCCTCGCTGTCTGGGGCCCCCCTGTGCCGCCCAAGTTGCATTGTCCGTGCGTAGGACTTGCGAAGCAGATGTGCACATCGAATTTGATTTCGCACTACCTCATTGGCGTGAACTGCCAGGAGTCGCGGAGTAGAAACATCACCGGTTTTGATGCCTCCCATCCCTTTTAGATGAAGGATCGTCGTCTTCTCACCCGATGGAAGCACCGCCAATTCCGCTCCCCAGATTCCTTGGATTCCATCCCGGTCTCTTGTCAGATCCGCCACCCTTGCATACGCTGCGGGGCTCAGTTTATTACGAATTTCTGTCAGGATATCGTAATAGTTGTTCTGGCGCGGTTTTCGGGCATCCTGGATAAAATTCAGTGCATCACCAAAATTATGTGCCGTGACATCTGCCCCCTCGGTTTCTCTGGCAGACCCGGATTGCGGGCGGGCCGCCAGTGAACGGTTGATCTTGATCCGTCTGGCAGCATTGCGATCTGATGTCAGCGGGGGCGTGGGGATATCGATCAGATGATAGTGGATATCATCCACGGGACTATTAATGCGGTCAATCCGGCCGAGCCCCTGGATCAGATGCACCATGCTGGATGCTACACTGATACTCACCAGTGTGTCACAGCTCTGCATATTTACCCCCTCCGCCATCTGATAGGTCATGAAAACAGAGACGCTTCCACTGGTACGTTTCTTCCCATCTTCCGAAAACAGATCTTCAATCACGCTCCCGCTCCGTGAGCGTGTATAACTTGGTGCCGCCACATTCAGGACCGCCTGGAGGGCCTCCCGCTCACCTGCTCCCCCTACATCCTCCCTCTTTGAAGCGATCACATGAACACTGTCGTGACATCCTTCCTGCGACAGGATTTCTGCGTAGACCAGAAGGGGCAGTACACGTTCCGCCAGAAACACCACACGGGCATGTTTTTTCTGAATATCCAGCAGGGCCTTTACACATTTACCATGCAGAATTTCCATGACCGGAGAGGCCAGCAATCTGGTGAGGCTGTCGCATTCCGGGATTGGTTTCCGAACGGGATCATCTTCGGGGAAAATTTCAATCTGGCCGGGAGGAGGCGGCTTCCGGCGGTTGGCTTTCTTTTCAATTTTCCGAAGGTTTTTACCGATCTTGCCGTGCTGCATTTCATACCGCGCCACGAGCGGGCTCATGCGCAGGAGGCTGATCAGGTTACGAGCGTGAAGTGCACTGTCCCGCACCGGCTGGCGATTCAGTTCACCAAATCTTGAGTACTGTCGGACCAGCTTTGGAGCATCTCCGGTAATGGCCGCAAGATGCTGTACGATCTGTGCTATTTTCATCTCCTGAGCACTGGTGATCTGTGTAGCAGGATGGCGGCCATGGTTCGTGATATTGGGATACAAGCCACATTTGCCTGTAGTCTGTTTTGTTCTTGTACCGATGTCATCCCGTGAGCACAGTACGACATACGGAGCAATCAGGTGAACCAGCTGCTCACGGATCTTTGCCAGCTTATCATTCTCCAGAATCGGATCCAGCAGCACCTCAAATACATCGGGGCTCATAGAAAGCCCCTGGCTTTTTCTGGAAAGTTTTCGGATCTGGCTGACGAAGTCGTCCGGCATGAAAAGGGAAGCACGCTTCTCCTGGAAATGGACAAGGCTGTCCACATCGTGATTCCCTAACTGTGTCGCAGAGAGGAACACTGTCCAGGCCGGAGGTGCGGTTTCCATTGCTTCGGCCCGCTGTGATGTATCGGTCAGTCCCGGTGCCACCTGATGGCTTTCGTCGACCACATGCACCGCAGTTCGTTCGAGTGCTTTGGGATTGGCCTTCAGTTCGGTATGGGGGATGACTTTGTATCCATCGTCATTCTTTTTCCAGCGCTTTGCGATCCGGGGTGGAGAGATCACCATGGCTCCGCGCCGATTCATCCTGCCTGCACTGCTGTCTGGGACGATATGATGGTAGGTTTCAGGGAGAACATAGGCCAGATACTTCCCAACCGGTGTTTTTCCCGATCCTGCCGGAGCGCAGATGAAGGCAACCCCATGTTCATAGATGGTGCCGGCAGCCTGGTAAACGAGGTCAGCCTGATAGGGGAAAAGTTTTTCTACCCCCGAAAGCCTGTGCTCGTCAAGCAGGTCACTCCGCCAAAATGGAAACCCGGTCTGTTCTGCTATACAGCGGGATACGGCATCCTCGGGGGACACCGTTCGCAAGAGGGCCTTCAGAATGGCAAGCACCTCCTGGTTGCAGTCCACGCTTGCTTCCTGGATCCTCTTCGCAAAGTCTGCCCGCTCTCTGGCCGCAGCCACGACCTCTGCAGAGCGCGAATCATATCTCAAGTCATCTGCGGATTCAATGTTATAACGAAGCCCCGAGTAGGAGAAATTGGCACTCCCCTGGATCACCCCCAGCTTACTTGAAATGAGCTTGGCATGCATACGGCCCTGCCCTCTCCAGCCAAGTTTCTGCCGTGCCAGGTCACCGTCAAATCCACGGATATCAATCTCGTTACGTGCAATCGCCTCAATCGCTCTCACCGCCTTCAGATCGGAGGAATCGTCCACCTTCAGGCCATGGTGCTGCATAAAATGCCGGCGAACCGCTTCGGGGACGGAGTATCCTCCTGAAAAATGTGTTCGGCTGCCCGTATCTACTCCATAGACCAACTGGATCCGGGGGCGCGGATGACGATTCGAATCCTGAAACACTTCCGATAACTCGTCCATGATGATGGACAGCGATGACAGCAGGTCGTGGAAGCCGGTAACGATCAAACATTCCCTTGTATGCAGGTGCGGGCGCACCAGATCAATAACCGATTTATCAAGGTTGTCTGCGCGGGGAATGCGGGATGGCCGGGAGGAGAAAAATCTCATTGAACTATCGGTGACGCGCGGAAAAACATATCCGGAATATCAAAAAATCCAGGCCTATGCATGCACAGCGCATTGGATCGTGCAACCGAAGAAGTCGGAATCCAATCCATCCCGCCGGCCAAATGAATACGGAATAAAGCAATTGGGCAATGCGGTGCAATCCATTGTTGATTGCCATTTTTCATTCTTTGGCTGGAGATGATTCGGTGAGCCAGCCGGCGTACTCGTTCATGACATAATGCGGACGGCCCTTGACCTCCTCAAAAATTCGCCCCAAATACTCCCCAAGAATTCCAAGCACCATGAGTTGGACTCCGCCCAGAAACAGAATCAGGACCACCGTGGAAGTCCATCCTTCGGGCAGATCTTTTCCACTCATAAATACCCCCAGCGCATAAACGAGATAACCGAAGCCCAGCAGGGCCGCACCTGCCCCCAGCCATGCCGATAATCGAAGCGGGGCAGATGAAAACGACAGCAGCCCGTCCAGAGCCAACCGTGTCAGTCGCTTCATGTTGTAACTGGGCTTACCCGCATGCCGGGCCGGACGGGCATACTTGATCCCCGCCTGCCGAAACCCCACCCATCCGCGCAGCCCCCGAACAAACCGGTTATGCTCTGGCAGTGCATTGATCACCTCAACGACCCTGCGATCCATGAGTGCAAAATCGCCGGCATCCCGTGGAATTTGAATATTGGAGGTCTTCTCCAGAAGGCGATAGAAATTATGATAGCAGAAGCGTAAAAACCAGGATTCCTTGCGATTGGTACGAATCCCGTACACGACATCAAACCCTTCGCGCCATTTGGCGATGAACTGACTCAGAAGTTCCGGTGGATCCTGCAGATCGGCATCCAGAACGGCAATCAGGTCTCCCCGGGCATGCTTCAACCCGGCGCTGACCGCGACCTGATGTCCAAAATTTCTGGAAAAACTCAGATACGCCATCTGAGGATTCGAATCGCAGGCTTTTTGCAAAAGTGAAAGCGTTCCATCGGTGCTCCCGTCATCAATGAACAGGAACCGCGTCGGGATCCCTAAATCCAATACCTTGAGTGCCTGAAGTAAATCCGGCAGCACCTCCTCCTCATTGCAGCAGGGAAAGACGAGGCAGATCTCGGGGGCAGTCGCGTGTCGGTCAATCATGGGTCAGCAAAGGGATCTCCATAGGCGCCAAGGCCAAAGAGTGCATAATCGTAGCGGGCCGGATCGTTCCGGTCAAGGTTTCGGCATGCTTCGGTAAGTTCCATGACAGCTTTCCAGTCGTTCATGTTACGGTTCAGTAATCCCAAGATACGCGCCTGACGGCCGGAATGTATATCCAGGGGCAGTACGAGTTGTCTGGGATGGATGGATTTCCAGAGTCCCAAATCTACCGGCCCGGGTCGCACCATCCAGCGCAGATACAGAGAGAGACGCTTGCAGGCACTTCCACGGCTCGGACGGGCAAGATGTTTCTGTAACCTTGCCGGGGTGTCGGGATGTGCGGTCATCATGCGTGTACTAAAGCGTTCTATGGCACAATAAAGGTCGGTCTCCTGCGGCTTGCATCCGAAGATCTTTTCAACGGATCCAAACTGTCGAATCAGGATACTCAAGTTCTGCGTGAATGCAAGACAGTCTTCGGGTTGAAAGGTGCGGTGTACAAATGTGCGTAATGCATCACCATCCCGAACCGCATCAAAATTCATCACGAACCTCCAGGGCCGAAACTCCATCCGGGTGCAGAGTTCTTCCAGCTTTGCCAGAATCACACCGCGGGCCCCCCATGCCAGTGTTGCCGCATAGAGGCCGATAATCTCCTGATCCGACGGATCCGTGAACGAATGACACAGTCGGATCGGATCATCCACAATAAAAGAAGGAGACTCAAAGTGAGTCACCAGCTGATTCAGATAGAAACGGTCTGGCACACAAAATCAGATTTATGTTATTCAGTTTGGCCATCACAGGAATTAAGAGGAGATGGGAATCCTGGCCCCTCCTGATTCAAGCGATTTTTGTGCGGCATCCAGCAGGCGAACCACCGCCAGGCCGTTGCGTGCATCGGTACGCGGCGACTCACCCGTACGAATACAGTCTACAAAATGAGCGCACTCCATACGTAACGGCTCCGACATACGGATATTGGGAATATGGATATCTCCGACGCGCGTTGTCATGGATTCGGCAAATCCCACATACCCGGGCGAGTTGACTCCTTTATCATAAATACGAACCTTCTCCGCACTGGTCATCTCATCAATGACGGCCATTTTTTTACTTCCCACCAGCGTGATCTTGCGGATTTTATGAGGATCCAGCCAACTTGTATGCAGATGTGCAAGCGCACCATCCTCAAAAAAGATCGTAGAAAACGCAACATCACAGACATCAGGCTGCAGGTACGCCTGTGCATGTACAGCGACCGCTGCGGGGTTCTGCTGCAAAAATGCCAGAGCAACCGAAAGGTCATGTGGCGCAAGGCTCTGCAGTGCATTTTCCCGCTGACGTACAATACCAAGATTGACGCGTACACTGTACATGTAGTAGATGTCACCGAGTTCCCCGCTTTGAATCAGCTTTTCCACATAATTGAATGCCGGATGATAGAGGAGCAGATGCCCGACCATACAGTGGCAGCCGGTCTCATCAGACAAGGCGACCAGCGCTTCCGCTTCCTCTGCACGCTCCGCCATGGGCTTCTCTACAAATACATGGTGTCCGCGCTCCAGTGCCGCACGGGCAATGGAATAATGGGAGGGGGTCTCGGTTGCGATGACCACCCCATCCAGGTCATCACGGGATAGAATTTCCTGAATATCCTTTGTAACGGCAATCATCGGATAACGCTCCTCTACAAACTGCCTTGCTCCAATATCTGCATCACAGGCGGCAACCATCTGGCAGGCGGGAATTGCATCAAAATTTCTCAGCAGATTTTTGCCCCAGTAACCTACACCGATCTGGGCCAGTCGAACTTTATGCATGGATCAGACGGGTTGCATGGTTGATGACCTTCTCTGCGACCGCATCCTGCTGGGCCGTCGTGAGTTCGGTATGCATGGGCAGGGCCAGCACTTCCTTGCAGGCCTGCTCCGTTACGGGAAGCACCGGCTGGCTGGAGTCCATTCCGAATACGGGCTGCCGGTGCAGTGGTACCGGATAGTAAATTGCATGCGGAATCCCGGATTCCGAGAGGGAGGCGATGAGTTCGTCCCTCTTTTTTACGCGAATGACATACTGATGATAGACATGGCGGCCCCGGGGAGCTTCATGAGGGCATACCACCTCGTCCACATTTTCAAAGAGCGCATTATAGTACGCAGCGGCCGTCCGTCTTCGCCGGGTAAATGATTCGAGATGTCTGAGTTTTACTTCCAGGATTGCCGCCTGAAGTGCATCTAGCCGGCTGTTGAGTCCGACCACCTCATTGTAGTACTTGTGCCTTCCGCCATGATTGGTAATCGTTCGGCACCGGGTTTCCAATTCTGCATCAGAGGTAAGAATGGCTCCTCCATCCCCATATGCGCCCAGATTTTTTGAGGGAAAGAATGAGCAGGTTCCCATAATTCCCAGACCGCCGGTGGGGGTCTCTTTATACGTTGCACCAATCGCCTGTGCATTATCTTCAATCACCGCAAGGTTGTATTTGGAGGCAAGTGCATTGATCGGATCCATATCCGCAGACTGCCCGAAGAGATGTACGGGGACAATTGCCCGTGTTCGTGATGTAATGCATGCTTCAACGCTGACGGGATCGAGACAGAACGTGTCGGGATCTATATCGGTAAAAACAGGCACCGCCCCTAAAAGGGCGGCCGCCTCTGCGGTGGCAATGAAGGTAAAGGAGGGGGTAATGATTTCATCCCCGGGCCCAATACCAAGCGCCATATAGGCAATTTGCAGCGCATCGGTCCCGTTTGCAACCCCGATGGCGTGTTTCGTTTTCGTGTATGCCGCAAGTGCCGCCTCAAAGCGGGATACCACCGGGCCACGGATAAAGCGTGCCGAATTCAACACCTGCGCCAGTGCAGCATCCATCTCATTCTTGATTCTCAGGTACTGCCCCCTGAGATCCACCATTTGAATATCGTTCATTCTATTGGTTCTCCAGCCATTGATCTTCAGGAACCCTGCGAAGGAATCGTGCGGGTACCCCTGCCCACAGTTCACGCGCCGGAATGTCATGCGTCAGAACCGCACCTGCGGCCAGCATTGCATCCTGTCCAATTGTTTTTCCAGGCAGGACGGTCGCTCCTGCACCGACTCGTCCACCTCGCAATACCGTGACCCCCCTGTAGTATTTATGGCGATCTCGGGTTCGTCCTGCAAAATTGTCATTGCTGGTCGTTACGCCGGGGGCAACAAAGACATAGTCTTCCAGTCGGGAATAGGCGGTAATGTATACATTGGTCTCTAATTTACAATGTTTCCCGACCGAGCAATCATTTTCCACCGCGACACCCCGACCAATGATGGTGGAATTCCCGACTGTAACCCGCTCCCGCACCGTCGCCAGATCGGCGACCATTACATGCGTCCCAAGCGTGCAGCCATGATACAGGATTGCATGATTCCCAATCAGACCATGGTCCCCGACTGTGAGGCCTTTCTGATTTTCCGCTGTCGGCAGCGTACTTTGCTGCGCCCGCATGGGGCTGGCACCAAGCACACAATGATTTCCAACCTGAACACCGGCTCCCAGTCGTGTTCCTGCCAGAATGGTCACATGATGACCAATTCTACAGCCTGGCCCCAGTTCAACCCCCTCCTGAATGACGCAGCCCTCGCCTAGAATGGAGTTTGATGTACACATCCGGATTCGATCACAAAAAAGCCCGTAATCCCAAGCGGACCACGGGCTGCAATTGTTTTAGAATTTAACCAGGGGACTAGAGCGTATCCAGATAATGTTCTGCTGACTGCTTATAACTTCCATAAACAGCATTCTGAAACGCCTCTCTTGCAGCATCCCGATCATTGATACTCACATAGGCTTCGCCCAGGACATAATAGATTTTTGCCTTGTCGGAACGGCTGCCGGAATGGATGTCCAGTGCCTGCCGGGCCGCAGAGATTGCGGCATCTCCTTCTCCTTTCACATAGTGTGCCTGCGCCGTGTAGAAATGCACATCCGCATCGGCTTCCAGGAGTTCCGTCAAAGATGACAGCGCGGCGAGTGCTGCATCGGCATCCGCCCGTGTGGCATTGCGTTTTCCCAGGGCTGCGGAGGCAATACTGATGAAGTTTTGACGAATTTGCCGCTCAGCCGCCAGGCTCGTCTTACGATCACCGGGTGCATTCATGACCTCTTCCCATATGACCAGTGCTTCCTCGGTACGCCCCAGTTTGTTCAGGGCCTGTCCCTTGCCATAGTGATTTTTGATGTAAGCGGGATAAATACTTTCACCACTTGAATAGTATTGGAGGGCGGCCTCAAAGTCTTCCGCTTTGTACGCTGCATTTCCGAGTTTATAGTCAATTTGAGCGGCAACATAACGGGCACGCTGTGCGACTTCCGCATCAGATGCCGCATCCGCACCAGAGGCGGCGCTGGCAAATAGATCACGTGCAGTATCCAGCGAACCAATCTTTGCCGCTTCTTGAGCTGCATTAAAATCTTCCTTGTATTCCTGAGCACTTACCGTCACGGTAGTAACCAGGAATAGAGACAGCAGAGAAAATACGGACAGGATAGGATGAAGAGATTTCATTCTACAAAGCATTAGGTCAGTTTACAAGAGTTAACAGTTTGTGAACGCAGTAGCGTTCGTGCTCTCCTACCGCTTTACCTCCATCAGGTTCCACGGACAGGAATTACCGGTAATTAAGCAAAAATCTTGCCGGCTACATATCTATGGGGCGGCGTTTCAGAAAAAACGCCCCTTCTCTCTCTGAGGTGACCAAAATCGTTCCGCTCCGAAAGTACGGATAATTGCTCCGGGCACCGAGTACCGGCGAGTTGTCATTCTGACCATAGTGGACCGTGTCAAAGTGACCGACTTCAATCGGGTTTTCCGGATCAGAGATGTCCACGATCCGAAGCCCCTCCACATAATTGGTCTGGTACATTGTATTGCCCCGAATGTAAAGATTATGATCAATCGCATTGGATGGGCCAAAATATTCGCCGGCCAGGATCGGATCCTCAAGGTCACTGACATCAAAGATGAGGATACGGGTGGCTTCAACCACTTCGGTGGCTTCAACCACTTCGGTGGCTTCATCCCCGTATCCATCCGAAAATTGATTTATTGCTCCAGTCGGAACCAAACAGAATCGTCTGATATTTCTAGAACTTCCCCGATTTCACATGGTGTCGGAAGACACGAGAACTGTCGTTCATTCGGTCCCACAGCAGGCCCCAAGCAC
>JAJEFL010000059.1:0-38773 GCA_022820435.1 Rhodothermales bacterium | reverse complement strand
CGGTAGTTGCCCACCTGCTGCCAAACAGCAGGGCCGCAATGATCAATGCCAGTCCCGGCAGGGATAAGAGCAGGAAATCCCGGTAAGGGCGCATACATTCGCGCCAGGAAACGCCCGCCAGCCGGAGAATTACAACTAACTGGATGGCCCGTATGACGGTGCCGGTAATGCCGGCGGCGATCAGCATGTTGTCAACACTTCCCGATAGTCCTCCCAGAATGGATGCGGTAGACAGCGATACGAGCAGTAGGGTTGCCATCATAAAATCCAGACGCTGATGCTCGGTCACATCATAGATGCGTGTCAGGGGAGATACAATGGAGCCCAGAACCAGCCATGCCGCAATATAGATGGCGTAGATGCCGGTTGTACGATGCTCTTCGCCAAGCCATAATTCAAAAAAGTCAGGCCCGGCAAGCATGACGGCCAGCACCGGGAAGAAGCCCACCATGGCCAGACGGCGATGGACTAGCGAGGTGATGGAGGCTAGATTTCCTGCCAGGTGCGCCTCCGCTGCGCTGATAAAAAAGGGATGGGCCACAGATCGGGCAATAAAGGAGGTTGGGACAGCAATCGCCGCAAACGCAACCCCGTAAAAGCCAAGCGCGGTCTCCGCCGCCTCCGTCGCAAAAAGGAACGGGATCAGAAGAACAATCAAATGCCCCATCAGTGCCCCAATCATGGCCGCGGGCGTAGAGAACAGGGCAAATCGCCGGTAACGGATTGCCGCCTGAATCACATGCCTCCAATTCAGTGCCGCACGTATGTCCGCCGCACTGCGGCGAAGGCACATCCAGATAAACAGGCCACTGGAAACCGCGTTCCCAAAAATAAATCCCCCGATATGCCCGGCCTCATTCGCATGGATCGGTGGAGCACCGGCGGTAATCCGTCCAGTAACTAAAGCGGCGGTCAGACTCACATGGCCGACGCTGATGTGACGGAAAGCCCGTTTTCGGACCAGCCAGAATTCAGCAATCTTCCCCGAACGCATACAGATCAGGGTAAGCGGTACCAGAGGGAGGTAGGGCGAAATCGCCGGGAAATCCAGAAGATCAGCAATCCTTCCGCTCCAGAAAGAGGCAATGGTAAGCAGAGATGCACTCAGAAGCACCACAAATCCCGAGAGCCAGATCAGCACGGCGGCCTCCTGATCCTCTTTGGGGAGCATCAGCGCATCCTCGTAGCGGAGCGAGCCAATCGTGCCAACAAGCGCGATGATGGTGACAAAGTACTTCCCGATGCCCAGCTCCTCAGGCGTATAGAGACGGGTAATGACCCCCAGTGCAAGGTAGCCGATCACCATCACGATTCCGGATGCCGAGAGCAGCGTCAGTGCAGGTCCCCGGATGCCCTCCGTAGAAAAGAGTCGGCTCAATGTTTTCATGACTCCGGCTTGATTTGCCATACATCCCAGGGAGCCGCCCGGTAAACGAGCTCAAACCCGTCGGGGACCGCTCCCTCCGGTCGTACGATGTACGTAACCCCGTATTGGGTCGCCAATTGCCGAATTCCCGGGGGCGGGAGCGATAGATAGGCGCTGTCCAGCACGGAGATGAATTCCGCTCCGCCACGTCCCGGCGGCATGACCGGTGCAAGATCCAGAAGCCGGGTGAACCACTCGGTCATATAGGGCTGGTGAAAAGGAACCGCTTTGAAGTTTACAACAATGGCACGTTGTGCCTGGGACCGGAAGTGGTCCCAGCCCGGAGGAACCGCAAAAATTGCGTCGACCTCCGTAGTCTCACGCGCCCATACCGCAACCTGCTCCGCAGACGACCTCTCCGATGCAGGCCAAAGGCCCAGCGCATCAGGGGAAATAATAAAGAGCGTGGCTGCGATGAGAGCTGTTGCACCAAGAGCATAATGTCCATGATCAAAAAAAACAGTTAAGGTGCGTCGATAAAATTTTAGAATCAATTGAGCTGCCGCATTGGAAATCAGGATCACGCAGAATATCTTGATCAGTACGGTCAGTTTGAAGAGCTGCAGCCGGGCGATCGGATCTACATGTAATACTTCCGTGCACACAAAGGATAGCGCACAGAGCGCAGCGATGAGGAGGAGCGATCGCCGAACCAGTTCCCGATAGGCTCCAGGCAGTCGCAGGAACGCTGCAAGGCCAAGTCCCAGAAGGATCGCAAATCGCACGACATGCTCCGGGTCAAAGGACAGCGGCATATAATGATGCGGTGCCCGGAATTCAAACAGAATATAGAAGTAGGACCAGATCCCCTCCGGGTGCGGACGGGTCAGTTGAAACCAGATCAGCGGCCCCAGCGCCGGCAGGGCCGACAGCGTAAATCCGCCGATAAACAGGTAGGGGCGCCGTGCGGACCATCCATGCTTCCAGAGAAGCAGAAGGGTGCACACCATGGCCAGCTGCAAACCGACCAGTGCCTGCATCCAGGTCCCGATGCCCATCCAAAATGCTGCCGGTGCGAGTCGCCCGCGCACAAAAAAGACCAGCCCCCATAAGCCGAATGCCCAGGCCGGGATACTGGGAGTGAGGATCCAGGTCACGAGGTCATTCCCGCCCAGCGTAAATTTGGGGGTCAGCAGGAGAGCTGCGATGACGCAGATGGTTGCCGCCAGTCGCTCACGCGTTAATTGCAGGCCGAGTGTGTACAGCGCCATACTGATCCCGAACCAGCTTGCCGCATAGATGCCCAGAATGGCGGCGTACGGGCCAAACAGTTTTGCCGGGAGCCAGGTCATCAGAACAAAGAGTGTCCGGGGGCCGAAGGTGTCCAGCTGCGCATTCACGAGCCAGTCGGACTGGTATAGGGTGGTGTCCAGAAGGTGCAGGAGGTAGGGCAGGATCTCATCCTGATCACTGACTGCGTAGTCATAGCCCCGCCAGAGGAAGTAAATTGTGAGGGTGAGCAGCGGCAAATACAGAGGAGGGCGCATGCCCATTCCGGTGAGCAGCCGCGGCCATCGGCCGGTACGAAGCTGCATCATCAGCGTCCAGGATGAATCCGCGGCCGTCGCCGCAGGTGATAGTAGGGGGTCAGTACCGGATTGAACGAGCGCTTGAATTCGGCGATGGAGGGGGTGTTTGCTCCGACAAAGTCAAATTGTGTGATTCCGGATTGCGACAGGATCGGAAGTACCTCGCCGATCAGGACAGTCATGGCAGGGCCGGGGAGACTTCCCGCAAGCCAGTAGTGGGCGGTCTGCCCATCATGCAGAAGGATGAATCCGGCCTCCGGGGTATGATCCCGTACGGCGATAAAGATCCGCGCCCACTCTCCCATGGCACCGGCCAGTGCCTCTAGTGCCGCGGGCCGGGCCGGCAGGGTGCGGCCATGCCGCTGATAACTCTTTGCGCAAAGTTCAATCACCTGACGGGCACCGCCGGCATCTTCCCGAATCTCATACTCGGAGACTTTGGATTTCCACATCCTGCGTGCCCCCCCTGACCAGTTTTCTGTACGGGCGGGGAGAGGGATCAGGTAGGTGAAGAGCGGCCGCACCTCCCAGCCGCGCCACTGCGCGGTACGTGGATCAGGGAGCGGAACCAGCAGGTCGGCCCGGCGGCTGATCTGTTCAGTGTCCCGCAGAAGTAGATCCAGAGGGCTCATTTGCCGGTGAATCAGATGGGCGGGGATCGGATCAGGCAGAAGCAGTGCCGAGTACTGGGTGCAGGCGGGCACAACAATCCGGCGAAAGATGCCGGCACCTTTCGTGTGCACCAGCAGGGCCGCATCTTCGTGAAGACAAATCCGGGGCCTCAGTCCGAATACGCTGCCGGCGGCTTTTGCATAGGCAAGGGAGGCAAAGATCCCCCCTGCACGCTCCCAGAGCTGCCGGTAGCGTGCACATGCGCCAGAATCGCTCAGGCTGTAGATTGAAGTGGACACCGAAGCACTCCTACAGGATGTACTGACTCAGGTCGCGGTTCTGCACAATAGCGTCAAGCCGCTCGTCCACCTGATCGGCATCCATGGAGATCTGCTGAGGCGAACTGCCGTCCGACTCAAAGAGGAGATCTTCCAGCAGCGTGGTCATGATCGTATGGAGCCGTCTGGCTCCGATGTTTTCCACATCATCGTTGACCTTCGCGGCCGTACGGGCGATCCGCCGTACGGCATCGTCCGTAAAATCAAGGAGAACATTTTCCGCTTCCAGAAGGGCGCGGTACTGCTTGAGCAGGGCGTTGCGGGGCTGGGTGAGGATCAGATAAAAATCATCCTCACTCAGCCGGTGCATCTCAACCCGGATGGGGAAGCGTCCCTGCATTTCGGGGATGAGGTCGCTGGGTTTCGAGACATGGAAGGCGCCACTGGCAACAAACAGGATGTGATCTGTCCGGACCATTCCGTGTTTTGTGGTCACCGTGGCCCCTTCGATCAGTGGAAGAAGATCTCGCTGCACCCCTTCCCGCGATACATCCGGTCCGCCTCCGCCCTTGCTGGCACGACTGGCCACCTTGTCAATCTCATCAATGAATACGATGCCGGAATTTTCAACACGTTTGAGTGCCTCCTTGGTGACGATATCCATATCAATGAGTTTGGATGCTTCCTCTTTGGACAGGAGTTCTTCGGCTTCGGACACTTTGACCCGGCGCTTTTTGCGTCGTTTGCCGCCAATATTTCCTAACATGTCCTGCAGATTCATGCCCATTTCCTCCATCCCCATCGGGCCGAAGACCTGAAGCATGGAGGACTGTTCCTTCTGCACCTCAATCTCAATCTCACGGTTGGCGAAGCCGCCATCCCTGAGTCGTTCCCGGAATTTTGTGCGTGTGTGGGATTCTTTTTGGGCGGCATCCTCCGGCGGGCCGTTCTCTATGTCAATGGCGGGGGCCGGCGGGGCAGGCAGGATTACATCCAGCACCCGTTCACGTGCGAGTTCGCGTGCACGTTCCTGTACCTGGGCCTCATGCTCCTGCCGGACCATACGGATTGCCCGGTCGGTCAGTTCACGGATCATGCTCTCAACATCCCGCCCCACATATCCGACCTCCGTGAATTTTGTGGCTTCCACCTTGATGAAGGGGGCTTCCACCAGTTTTGCCAGTCTTCGGGCAATCTCCGTTTTTCCCACACCGGTGGGACCCATCAGGATAATATTACTGGGCAGGATTTCATCCTGCAGATCCTGGGGCACCTGCTGCCGGCGCCAGCGGTTACGCAGTGCAATTGCGACCGTACGCTTGGCCTCGGTCTGCCCGATAATGTAGTTGTCCAGTTCCGCCACAATGGCACGCGGGGTCAACTGTTCGTTCATCGCCATCAGATTCATCTTGAATAATAGACTGTCCTGCCGCAGAGGTTCGCCTACCTGTTGTAGTTCTCCTCCGGGTGATCTTCAACCTTCTCGTAGTCCCCCTCCTCGTCATATTGCTTTTCCTCTCGCATGATCTCTTCGTGAATTGCGATCACATTGGGGTGTTCATAATTGATCAGCAGCACCGTATAGTTGAAGGGGAATCCCTTCCGTTTTTCCAGCCAGACCGCCCCGGCATCACTCAGTTTGCTGACGATCTCCTTGGGATCATCGTGGTCTCCAAACATATCGGAGAGCTTACGCAGCAGGGGGGTCAGGTAGATCTCCTCGTAGCGGCCAAAGAAGTGTTCAATGACTTCCAGTGCCATACGTACCGTTTCCTCGGTGATCTCAGAGACATTTTCGGGAATATTCGTCAATCCGGATGGGTGGACAGGAGCTGAGGCCTCCTCCGTATCGTCCTCGCCGGGGTGGACAGGAACGGTTTGCGTCACGAATTTGTCGGCATGGATGAAGAGATCCGAATGCTCCCCTGCATAGCTGATGTCGGGAGGCTGGAAGGTGATAGCAGCACTGCGCACATTTTTCCGCTGACAGAATTTGAGCAGAGGCAGATAGAGCCGGTCTCCGGTAATCAGGAAGATGGCCTGCACATCCGGCTGTTTTTGCAGCAGGTCAAGTACATCCACACAGACCTGGATCTCCGAAGCATTGGTCTGCGGGGATGCAGGCACAAATCGGGGTTCCAGACCGGACAGATAAAGACTTTGCTGAATATCTGGATCGGAGGATCCGATCAGGGCAAAGTCCGCATACGCCACCGGGTTATCCAGGTGAAATCCTAATTCCTCCCTCACATGGTGCAGAGTGGAATTCAACAGGGTATGGATTGCATACCTGGGCTGGATATGGTCGGTCGCATTCCGGTCAATATAGTCGTAAAGGTTCTGGTAGTCCACAAATATGCAGGCACGCTGTACGGAAGCGGAGTTCGTCGAAATTCGGGGTCGCATCATTCTATTCGGGTTAACTGGTTTGAGGATCGGATTTGTCGCTGATCTCCAGAACGGTCAGCGAGTGATTGGTATACACACAGATATCTGCAGCAACGCGCAGGGAGCCGGTCACGATTTCTTTCGCGGTCAACTGGGGGGCGTGCTGGATCATGGCACGCGCGGCGGCAAGTGCGAAGGCGCCGCCGCTGCCAATGGCTACAATATCATCATCAGGTTCAATGATGTCTCCACTGCCGCTGATCAGCAGCAGCCGGTCCATCGTCCCCACTACAAGTAATGCCTCCAGACGACGCAGGTACCGGTCGGTACGCCAGTCTTTGGCGAGTTCAACCGAAGCACGTGTCAGGTTGCCTCCGTACTGTTTGAGCTTGTCCTCAAAGCGTTCAAACAGGGTGAATGCATCCGCCGTGGAGCCGGCAAACCCGGCAAGCACTTTTCCTTCAAAGAGCCGGCGCACTTTTTGCGCCTTGTGTTTCATCACCGTATTGCCGAGGGTTGCCTGCCCGTCGGATCCGATGGAAACCTTTTCATGGCGGCGAACCCCGATGACGGTAGTACTATGCAATGGATGCCCTTGCATTTGTAGATTTTAGAGAATGTTAAGTGTAGTTGGGGGTTGTGCCAGGCACATATATAAAATTCTGAAGCCTTAATCCTATGCGTCAGGGGGATTCATAATTTAATAAAGAGCGGGGTTCGTATTTTCAATATCAGCCCCGATAAGGGAGTATTACGGGGAAGGGGCGGAATTGTTTCTAGGGGTACAGCACGAGTAACTGATGGATGAAAGAATCCTGAAGGGAGCGGATGGATGCATGCTCCCCCTGAAAATGATTGACAAAAATCACAAATGCCAGCCGCGGCCCATGGTTCGGGGTAAGGTATCCGGCAAGGGAACTTACATTTCCAAGCGTTCCCGTCTTCGCATGTATGCGTCCGTAGCCGGGGGTTCCCCGCGGAAACCGGGTTTCCAGCGTGCCGTCCTGTCCGCCGACGGCCAGTGAAGTCAGGAAGGCATTCCGAACCTCAGAGTCGGGATGCAGGGCCATATAGCGGAGCAGAGCAATGGTCATGGCCGGTGTGACGAGATTTTTACGGGAAAGCCCGGAGCCGTCCACCAGCTGGAGCCGGCCGGTGTTGATCTGTGCGTCTAAAAATGTTTTCATGCCGGCTTCCACGCCCATTGCCGCCGAGCCGGGTTCAAGGTCATCCTCTGTCTCAGCAGGGCGTTCCTGACCAAGGGTTTTCAACAGATGCTCGGCATACAGGTTATGGCTCTCTTTATTCACGACTGCCGCCAGATCGGATAACGGGGCAGAGGTGTGACTTGCAATCCTGCGGGAGTCCGAATAATCGGGGGGCATATCAAGATCATCCACATCAAGGAGCTGTCCATGTACATGAATGTTCCGGGATGCAAGGACCGCATTGAGTGCATGCACAAAATAGAGCGTCGGGTTATGGACGGTGATCGTCTCCCGGTCAGTGCGGCCGACCGGTACCTGGCTGGATACGAGGATCCGGTTGGATCCGGGGGTGCGTGTATGCCCTTCAATGAGTTCCTGTCCCGGTGGGCGGGTAAGCGTCTGGTTGTCAATGCTCAGATAGTCTCCCGATTCGGGGGTTATGGTCAGCCTTCCCCGGGCCCCCGGCGCGGTTGGATGGGTGTGCAGATCAACCACGGCATCGTAAAAGGTTAACCCGCTGATTTGTGCCGCATATCCGTAGGACAGGTCTTCCCAGCTCCAGTCTGCGCCCAGCGGGATATCATCAAATATATCGTCATCCCCGATCAGATCTCCGCGCACTTCCCGGATCCCGAGTGCCAGCAGGGAATCTGCGAATGCGTGAAACAGGTCCATCCATTCCGGCCCGGGCGCTCCCGTGGCGGGATCCCCGGCTCCCCGAACAAGGAGGTTCCCCGCCAGCGTATCTCCGGTCTGAATCCCGTCGGCGTAGAACCGGGTCACATAGCGGTAGTCCGGGCCCAGCTGATCCAGCGCCGCTGCTGTGGTAAACAGCTTTGCAACGGAAGCCGGCATAAAGCTGCGTGCGGCATTGCGTGCGAACAGGGTATCTCCTGAGTTGACCTCCACCACCATGATCCCCCACCATGCATGCGGGCGCATGTTCAGAAGGGAATCCAGTGCGCTCTGTGCGTTACCGGCCCTGCCTGCGGACAATAGCGCAGTCAGACATACGAAAAGGCAGGCACGGCTCATGGCGGATCGGATCGGGCTTCGGCGGTGGTTTGTGCCTGACCGGAGTGGCGAAGGACAACAAAGGCGAAGTGGATGGTGTGCAGGGGGGCGGCCGGTTCAATCCGGACCTCCCAGAAATTACTCCCCGGCTGGGCCCGGTAGTCAGTGATGGTGCCGACGGGGATATTGGGAGGAAAGATTTCGCTGGCATCATGCGTGATCACGCGCTGGCCGATCTGGAGGTTTTCGGTCTTCACCACATTACTGAGGATCAGCGAGTCCGGGCTGCTGGTCTGCCCGGAAACGATGCCGACCGCACCGAGGGTGTCAATCATGACGGGGACATAAAACTGAGAATGCAGATAGGGCATGACCTCGCTGTAATTCTGGCTGACCTGAACGACCCGCCCTAGAATTCCCATGTGACTGATCACGGCCATATCCATGTCCACGCCCTGTGCGCGTCCCACATCCAGCGTAAAAAAATTGGATAATCCGAACGGCTGCCGTGCGATGATGCGGGCGGCTACCGTCTCAAATTCATTCCTGCGTTTCCAGCCGAGTGCCTCCCGGAGGTCTTCATTCTCCCGTCCTGCAATGCGTAAGCGATTGAGTTCATTGGTCAGGCGCAGATTGGCATCCCGCAGCTGCTGATTTTCGCGCAGGGAGCGCGGGATTTCGGCGACCCAGCTGATCCGGTATTCCACGGCACCGACGATTTTCAGGGTTTGTGCACGAAGGCCCCGCATGAGCGGGCGATTCGCGTTTACCATGACCAGAAAGGAGACGGCAAGCAAAGCGGCCGGAAGCAGGAACGTACGCAGGCGGTCCAGGAGATCAATCATCCCGTCACGGAATCAGGTCATCGGGTGTGGCAGTGTCGCCGCCGCGGGATCTGGCTCATCCTGATGTGGATTCTACAGGAGCACATCGGTGTAGGTGGGTACATCTTCCAGGATCTTGCCGGTCCCGCGCACGACCGCAGTCAGAGGATCTTCGGCAACATAGACAGGAATATCGACACGTTTGGAGATAAACTGATCCATTCCATGGAGGAGTGCTCCGCCTCCGGTGAGCATAATTCCCCGCTCCAGGATGTCGGATCCCAGTTCTGGAGGGGTTTTTTCCAGACATTGGACGACTGCCGAAACGATATTGCTGATCACCTGCGAGATTGCATTGCGTACTTCCTGGGAGGTGGTGGAATGGACCTTGGGCATGCCGGTACTGGAATCCTGCCCTTTGATGTACAATTCCATTTCCGGCTCCATCAGGGTGGCGCTACCGATCTCTTTTTTGATCCGCTCTGCGGTGCGCTGGCCGATAATCAGGTTATGGTAGTGTTTGAAGTGGGACAGGATGGCTGCATCAATGGCATTGCCTCCCACGCGCACGGACTGATCCACCACAATTCCGCACAGTGCAATCACGGCAATCTCGGTGGTTCCTCCGCCGATATCCACGATCATGTTCCCGATCGGTTCATGTACGGTCAGTCCGATCCCGATGGCGGCGGCCATGGGTTCGGAGATCAGGTGGACTTTTCGTGCCCCGACATGCTGGGCGCTGTCCCGGACTGCACGTTTTTCGACCTCAGTGATTCCGCTGGGGATGCAGATCACCATCTGGCGAATGGTTTTGATCCATCCTGTCTGTACTTTTCGGGTCAGGCCCCGGATCAGTTGTTCCGCCATCTGAAAGTCTGCAATGACTCCATCTTTCAGGGGGCGCACGGTTTCGATGTTTTTGTGCGTCTTCTCGTGCATGGTGAGTGCATCATTGCCAATGGCGAGCACTTTTTCGGTGCTTCGGTCATAGGCAACAATACTTGCCTCACTCAGGACAATCCCCTGTCCTTTCACGTAGACGAGGGTATTTGCAGTACCCAGGTCGACCGCAACATCGGTATAAAAATTATAGAAGCCCATCGGTGATTCTTGGCTGGATTGCGTATCGGAAAGATACGCTTATTCTGGTTAGTGTCTAAAGTGTCTTTTCCCGGTGAACACCATGGCAATTCTGCGTTCATTTGCGGCCGCAATGACCTCGGGATCCCGTATGGATCCTCCGGGCTGTACGGCGGCGACCGCGCCGCTGTCTGCTGCGGCGAGCAGTCCGTCGGGGAAGGGAAAGAAGGCATCCGAGGCGACCACGCACCCGTCAAAGTTCAGGTCCGACTTGGCGCCTTTGGAGACGGCAATCTCGGAGGCATCAATCCGGCTCATCTGTCCGGCTCCAATCCCTAGGGTCTGCCGATTTTTTGCATACACAATGGCGTTACTCTTCACATGTTTGGCCACGCGCCAGGCAAAGGTCAGATCCTGGAACTCAGATTCGGTCGGTATGCGGTCGGTGACCGTGGTCATCGGGTCTTCTGCGGCGAATGTATCGTTCGTCTGGCAGAGAATGCCGCCCAGGGCATTCCGGAGTTGATACGTACTGATGACGGCGGGGTTGAACTGGATCAGTCGGCGATTTTTCTTCTTCTCAAGCCGGGCCAGTGCATCCGGCTCAAAGGATGGTGCAATGATCAGTTCCAGGAAGACCGGATCAATGGCCTCGGCAATTGAAGGCGTACATGCCTGATTCATCACGACAATGCCCCCGAACGGGGATTGCCGATCCGTTGCAAAGGCCTGCTGCCAGGCCTGTACGAGGGATGTCGCACTGGAGACCCCACATGGATTGGTGTGCTTCAGGATGGCGACCGTTGAATCTTCCTCCATAAATTCCTGAATGAGTGCAAGTGCAGCATCCAGATCAATCAGATTGTTGTACGAGAGATTTTTTCCGTGAAGCTGAGTGGAGAATGTTTCCGGATCGCCATAGAAGGCCGCCTCCTGATGCGGATTTTCTCCGTAGCGGAGCACACGGCTGCGAGGAAGTTGCAGGTTAAGCTGATCTGGCAGCGTTTTTTCCGACTCTTGTGCAAAGTAGGCGGCAATCGCATAGTCATAGGCGGCGGTTTCCGTAAACGCAGCCTGTGCGAATTGGCGTCGGAGTGAACATGGCAGACGGCCTTTCGTCTTCTGCAGTGTATCTAGAATGGCCGGATACTGATCCGAAGATGTGACGGCCGTCACGTAGGCAAAGTTTTTGGCGGCGGCCCGGATCATGGCCGGGCCGCCGATATCAATATTTTCTGCGGCCAGGGCATCGGTCACATCGGGGTTTTGGACGGTTTCTGTGAAGGGATACAGGTTCACAACGACAAGATCAAACGGCTGGATCCCGTGCACTGCAAGGTCCGACCGGTCTTCGTCTGCATTCTGTCTGGCGAGGATCCCTGCGTGGATTGCCGGGTGCAGGGTCTTTACGCGTCCTCCCAGCATCTCGGGTGCACCGGTTATGTCGGCAACATCGGTGACCTCCAGGCCGGCATCACGCAGGTGGGCCGCGGTGCCCCCGGAGGATACGAGCTGGATTCCATGATTCCGCAGTCCCTGGGCAAACGGGATAAGGCCTTCTTTATTGAACACCGACAGCAGGGCACGGCGGGGCCGCACCTGATCGGGGACAGGTAGATTCAGAGGTTTAATGTTCATCAGCAGGGGAATGGATAGTGACATGCCTGTCCTGAATTTGGACACGGCCCTGTGCGATCAGGTGAATTGCTTCAGGAAAAAGGTCATGCTCAACACGCAGGACGCGTGCCGCCAGCAAGTCCGGCGTATCGTCAGCAAGTACCGGGACTTTTTTCTGAAGCAGAATCGGTCCGGTATCATAGTCTTTGTCCACAAAATGAACGGTTGCACCGCTGACGGTTTCGTTTGCTTCGAGGACGGCCCGGTGCACCCGGCTTCCATAGAAGCCCCTGCCTCCGAAGCGTGGCAGGAGAGCAGGATGGATATTGAGTATCCGCCCCTGGAATTCTCCGATGATTCGGGCGGGAATTTTGGACAGGTAGCCGGCCAGTGCAATCAAACCAATATTTTCTTTGTGCAACAGATCCAGAACCGCATCGGCATAGAGGTTCTCATCCCCAAAGATACGGGGAGCGAGGATATATGCGGGTATATTCAAATTTTTTGCCCGGTCCAGTGCGCCGGCCCGGGGGCGGTTACACACCAGTAAGGCCACGCGGTACTGACGGGCACGCTCTACGAGTGCTTGAAAATTTGACCCACCCCCGGATGCAAAGACGGCAACACGCAAGTCCATACACAATCACGAAACGTTTAGAAATCAAGGTGCGAGGTTGAAAACTAGAACAAAGTTACGGTTTTGTAACGGATTCCAGAGGCGTAAGGCATGCGCCCCGGCGATCTGCCGTCAGACGGGCAGACACCCCGATGGGGAGTATCTGCCGTGAAGGCAGATGTCCATAGGCCAGCCCCGATGCCACGGGCCAGGAATATTCCCCGATACAGTCCAGAATGGTATGCATTACAAGATCTTTGTCTTCCGGTTTCGTTTGGGATGGATCTCCGGTGAAATTCCCTAGGATTAAACCCCCGAGTCCCTCAAATATTCCAGCATTTTTCAGTTGTGTCAGGAGTGCATCAATTCGGTAGGGGGCTTCATTGACATCTTCGATGAAGAGGATCGTTCCTTTCAGGTCTGGCAGATATTTGGAGCCAACCATCCGGGCGATCATAGACAGGTTGCCCCCCAGAAGGATGCCGGTGCATTGCCCTTCCCGTCTGGTTGTGAGCCCATCAATGGGTGCAGGCAGGTTTCCTTCAAGCAGCCGTCGGACTTCCTTTTTCATGGCTGCTGTAATGGACATCCATTCAATAACCACAGGTCCCGAGATGGACCGCCATCCTGCGCCGGCAAAGAGGCTGAGTTGCAGAGCGGTGATGTCACTGTATCCAATCAGCACACCGGGCGTGCGCTGTGCGGCGGCATAATCAATCTGATCCAGGATTCGCAGGCATCCATATCCTCCTCGAACGGCAATCAGGTACCTTGTACGGGCGAGTGTCTCGTGAAACTGTGCAGCACGCTGGACATCGGAGCCGCTCAGGTACCGGCGCTTTGTGAGCCGGCATGGATCCCAGTACACCTGATATCCATCTTCGGCTAGTGCATGGAGCCCGTGCTCCAGTGTTTCAGGAATACGCGGTGCACTTGCCGGCGAGACAACACCCAATTCCTGGGCGGGATGCCACAATGGCGGAGAGGCCATAATTTTCAATGAACAGACGATAGCGGTAGCACCGCACAGTAAACGAGCCACCGGGTAGATGGTTGAACTTCTATGGCAAACTGCAGAACCATAACTATACGCCCCCCTGAATACTGGCCGGGTCTGGCCTCTGCTGCGCTGATGCAGGCGGCAGATATTGTGATTCTGGCGGACACCTTCCAGTACAGCCGTCAGTCCCTGCAGAATCGCATGCGGGTCCGGAATCCAGACGGGTGGCAGTGGGTTTCGGTACCTTTGAAGGGCGGGCAGCACGGGCGGGCGCAGTTTAGGACCCGCATCCGTCCGGTTCCGGGATGGCGGAAGCGCCACTGGAAGGCGATCCGGTTCAATTACAGTCAGTCTCCGTATTTTGATCATTATCAGGAGGCAGTCCGTGCTCTGTATCTCCGGGACTGGACGCATTTGGGCGGATTGAATATTGCGACGACCCGACTGGTCTATCAGTGGATCCATGGATCGGGAACGATGCGCTGTGCGACCGAACTGGATGGGGCGCCGGATACGGTGGAAACCATCATGGCGTGCTGGCCGGGGGCGGAATTTTTGGCACCTGCCGGAACCCCGGAACCTTGTTCGGCCCGGCGGTTGTATTTTTCGGTGCCGGATTACCGTCAGGCATTTGCCGGATTTATTGAGGGAATGACGGTACTGGATCTGATTTTCAATTATGGCCCCGAAAGTGCGGGCATGCTTCGTGCAGGCACACGTATTCTGCCTGCGAACCATCAAATGGAATAGCAAAATGAATCTTTCTTTTTTATCCGAACAGGTGCTGTGGGGAATTGCGGTCAGTCAGCTGATTGTTGTGGCGGTGCTTCTTCTTTTAGGGTTATTGGCGCACGCTGTCGTGCGTCGGCTGCTTCGCCGGGTGATGCGCCGCTTCAGCAGGAGAGGGGATCAGAATGTGGTCAATGATGTGTACCGCCTCCTTACCAGACCACTCAGTTTTCTGGTCAATGTGGCAATCTGGAACGGGGTCATTGGCCTTCTCGGTCTTCCGGAGACTCCATTGAATATCCGCCTGTGGGTGACCACTGCCGGGATGGTGGCCCTGATTCTTGTGGTGGCTTATTGCGCATTCCATGTAGTGGATGTGTTTGCGGCAATTGCAGCGCGTACGGCAGAAAAAACAGAAACGAAACTGGACGACCAGCTGGTCAATCCTGTGACCAATACGGTGAAGCTGTTGGTGGCGCTGATCATGGTGGCGGCGATTCTGGGGCAGTTTGGCTATTCGGCGACCGGCCTGATTGCGAGTCTCAGTATTGGCGGGCTGGCGGTGGCGTTTGCCGCAAAGGATACGCTGGCAAATATTTTCGGATCAATTGTCATTTTCAGTGAGCGTCCATTTCAGATCGGGGATGTGGTGGAGATCAACGGCGTGGAGGGATCGGTGGAGGAGGTTGGTATTCGCAGCACGCGGATCCGGCAGTTTGATCAGACGGTTTCGATTCTCCCGAATCAGACGTTTACCAATGCGGAAGTCCGCAACCTTTCCAAGCGCGGCTCCCGCCGGGTCCGTTTTGATGTCACCCTGACCCACGAGGCAACGGTATCGCAGCTGGAGCGTTTCCTCACCTCAATCCGTGATCTGCTTGCGCAGCGGACGGATCTTCACATCGATCAGAATATGGTTCAACTCACCAAACTGGATGCAAGCGGTCTCGGCGTACTGGTGCAGGCCTTTACGCTGTCCACGGATTTTGCGGCATTTATGGTGACGCAGGAGGAAATTCTGCTGGGGGTTCGAAGACTGGCCGAAGAGCAGAAACTTCCCATCATGCCGGCGAAAGAGGTTCATCTCTCCGGTCAGACCGGAGGCCTCCTCTCATCCTGATACCTCGGTGCCGATCTGTGCGGGTACCCCGGCAGTTCGCGTTTTTGTTGGTTTTGTATCACCCGACTGCCGGCTTTGCGGCAATAACTTCACTGTCGCCGGTGATCGTCTGGTTATGCATATTCCCCAAAATCCCTTGAAATTCCAGGAACCGCCCAGCCCCTAACTGTTTATACGTTTCGCTGGCGGTTGAGTGACCATTCGGAGCCGGATACACCGGAAAAAGCCCTGATCGGATACAGATGGAACAGATTTGAGCGGGACGGCTGCAGGTGTAAACTGATCACGCACAAGACCGGAGATCGTCCACAGAATGGGAGTTATATCGAAACCGTACCTCCTGCGGGGAACCATCTGAGGGTTGCGGAACAGGGCTCCCTGTTCCCCTGTTCCGTTGGGGATGGCGGTCGGTTAGAAAACGAATCACTGAACGAGGGTGGAACCGATGTAAGTTCTGTCGTTGTGAAGCGTTATGCCCGCAAAACTAGGTGCCAGATATTGAAATGCAAAAGAGGTTCACTTTGTTACAGTTTGAGAATAATTCCTAAATTGAGCGGAGCGTTCACTCTTGGACGGGATTTTACCATAACTGCATCATCACATAGAACCCATTACTTATGAGTCTACTTGGACATCTTGTTCCCCGTATCACTTCAATCGGGGCAGAACCGGTTGCTACACAGGCACTTGCCTACATTCTCAGCGAATCGGCAGAAGTCGCCGAGGCATTTGTTAAATTTGTCAGCGAGACCGGTATCGAATTTTTCACGCCGGGATCAATAACTGCGGAAGAACAACAGGGCGACGGTACCCCGGATCTGACGATAAAGGATGCGGAGGGTGGCATCGTGCGAATCCTCGTTGAAAACAAGTTCTGGGCTGGATTGACGGATGCTCAGCCGGTATCGTATCTGGAGGTATTGCCGACTTCCCCATCTTCTGCGGTCGTATTTATTGTCCCAAAACCGAGAATACGTGGACTCTGGGATGAACTGGAATTGAAGTGTGAAGATTCCTCCATTAAACTCGGAGACAGAAAATTGGATAAAGACGGCGGCGGCATTAATCTCATTTGGGCACACACTGGCAATCGAACGCTGGCCATCACCAGTTGGGAGGAAGTTCTGAAACGGCTGGAATATGCTACGACGGACGATTCAGTTAAACAGGACATTCGTCAGCTTCGTGGACTGACCGAACAAATGAAGAACACGGACGAATTCCTCCCGTTGCACGAGGGTGAAGTAACCAATGTAGGAGTAGCACGTCGCCTGATCAACTACAGCCAACTGATCGAAGAGATTGTTGATCATGTCATTGCGGATGGAATAGCCAGCAAGAAACGCCTGAATCCGACACACGGCTACACCACTGCAGGCCGCTACCTGCGCCTGCATAAAAGGTTTGGACTGTGGCTTGGAGTTGACCTTGAGGCATGGCGCGACTGGGGGATTACACCGATGTGGTTGAAGCAGCATACCGGAGGTTCGTTTTCCGGCGTATCAGGAACGACCGCCGATCAGAATGTGAGTCGTTTCGACGAAGCACAGGAAAATAAGGGGGTGCTTTATATTCCGATTCGTCTCAAGACCGGGGTTGAGCGGGATGATGTGATTGAGGATGCGGCTCGGCAGATGCGCAGCATTGCAGCCAGATTCCTTGAGGTATGGCCGAAGCAGTAGCGCAGAATTTCTTGACAGCGGGGATGTAATGGTCTCTGAACGACTCCACCTATTGGCACGGGGGTAATGGGGCTGTTTCTCCGGCCGGTCCGGTCCATGAGCGTACAATCCGGTGAGGGAAGGTGCCAGCGGTATTTTCTGGCTGTCTTCTGAAATTTTACCGACAGGCGGGTTGTATCTGAAGGGATCCATGAGCCGCTATGTGCTCCTCTGGATCATTCCTCGCAATCCGTATGCCCCTAGGAAGAAATACGGGGGATCATTTTCGCTGTTGCCGGCTTTTCGATTCTGTAGACTTGGTTGATCCGATGCCGTTAAAGATGGGCGATTTTCGGGGTTGATTCACATGGTGAGCCAAAAAGTAGATCATCGGTGTCAAAAGGGCAAAAGAAAGCATGTAATGCCCTCCCGCTCTATATGCATTCGGTAAATCAATGTCGGACGAAACTGCCCCGCCGCCGGCTGCAAGGCTTACCACGACAAGCAGGCTCAGGAATCATGCAGGGTGAAAGGTCTCAATCTTCTTAACTCCGGGGATATAGATGAAAATAGGGGGAATCAAAACAACCGTCACCACTGCACCCCACAACAATTCCACATTGCTGTGATCTCCGTCAAATGTCGACCAGTAACTATGAAAACAGATCAGAGGGTAGTTCGCCGAGATAACAATTTTGGCAATAAAATTCTCATTTTTAATGGAAGTGGACCATTTGCATATCCCCCGTCATACCTAGTCGCAGGTGAGAAGGCACGGTAATCGTTCATTCTGCCTGGACATATCTGACCGTCCTGCCTGCTGCTGTATCCATTGTTGCACAGCATTAGTTCACGCAATACTCTTCACAACTGCCCAGAGACAAGACTTCCGTGTTCTGGCAGATTTCCGCGGGCGGTCTGAAATCAATCGCGACACCATTTTTCATCCTCATCGTCTTCCCCCATCTCCCAGAGGGCCTCACGGCGGGCGACCTCAAAGATTATTTTCTTGTCACGCTCCGGTGCCACTTTGTTCGTGGTGTGCACCAATTCTCCCTCCTCCACTACATAGTTGCGTTTCAGCTCATCAAATACGCTGCGGATGGCCTCGACCTTTCCCTGTTCGTAGTTGGGATGCCCCTCAAATTCCACCATTACCTCTGCCGCCATTTTCTGCGCAATCTTATAGCGCATGACATGTGCAGACACTTTTTCGATTGCATAGAGATAGACACTCCACGGGAGTTCCCGGCCGACCTCCCACTTCCCTGGTTCAAGGAGCCGGTACTCAACCTCTTTTATCAGTTCTGTCCCCCAGCGACACACTGAGTATTCAGGAAGCATTTTTCCATCGTCCACGGACCACTTCGCGTACTCAATCACCTCCACAGCGGCGCGTCCCAGTGGATTCTGCACGGAAAGCACCCACTTGGCGGGATATCCTTCCGGCGGTTCCTGCCCGATCAGGATTCCCTTCAGCAGATCAGCAGGCCACCGCAATTCCTTGGCAGGGATGTCAGGATGTGGGGGTGTTGAGTTATAGTACTGTGTCATGATGCTTGACCCGTTCGGGCGTTTGGTTGCTGGATGATTTATTGCTGCTGCCCGGATAGCGGTCGCCGGGTTGCACCCATTCGTGCGGCTATCCAGACTCGGTGGTCCGGCGAAACATTGTACATGCATCGACTGCGTTGAGCATAAAGATGCAGGAGATCCTCGGGATTACCGTAATCAGACTCACCCAATATACGAAAAAATGGGAATTATGAACTCCAGACCGCATGAAACCGATGGTTTCCAGATACCAGCTGCATTGTTTACCAGAGAAACCCTGCATGCAGGAATCCTAAAGCATCCTGTGACGCACGGATCCGAGGGGCTTTTTTCGTGTTTTTTGGTTTTTTCTTGCTCTGGAACAGGATATGCCCGGCTACTTTATCGGGGAGGTATTCTGGATCCATGCTGGTCTGGTTCGAGCACCGATTCAGGGCAAGGGGCTTTGGCGAGGTTTTCTTTCCGATCTCAACCCGCCGAATCCCGCCCAAAAATGTAACATCTGCCGCCGGGCCATGCACCGCAGAGTCTCCGGCTGGAACACAGGGGGGGGCTCTCCGCCAGAAAGCGCCTGCTGCGTGTTCGTGCGCGGCCGAATGGTGGATACGGGAAGCCTGCCGGCAGCAGTCGGATCAGATCTGAATCCGAAGACCGCCTGCATTTCTGGAAGCGGTGCATAAAATCTTTGGAAGCCCTGAAAATGCGGGAGAAAGAAGATATGGATCCATGTGCGACCCTGGAGATTGAGGTCCCCAGACGGTGAAGGTCATTATAATTGCCGGTGATGATGTATCTTAGTCCGTTCGGATTTTTTGCGGACACTCAATCACGAACATGCGGATTCATGAATTCTGAACGGTATTGGAAAATCAACCTGCGCTATCTGGCGATCCTTCTCGGGATCTGGTTTCTGGTTTCATTCGGTGCCAGTGTTCTGTTCGTGGATCTGTTGGATCAGGTGCGTGTCTTTGGCTTTAAGCTAGGATTCTGGTTCGCACAGCAGGGGGCAATCTATGTGTTTGTGGTGATCATTTTTGTGTATGTCCGCCTCATGAACCGGCTTGATCGGGAATCATCCGCGGAGGCTTCATGAACGTACAGGCGTGGACCTTCATTCTGGTCGGGCTCTCGTTCGCCCTCTACATTGGCGTGGCAATCTGGTCCCGTGCAGGTTCCACCAGGGAGTTCTATGTTGCAGGCGGGCGAGTCAATCCTGTCTTGAACGGGATGGCGACGGCGGCGGACTGGATGAGTGCGGCCTCGTTCATTTCTATGGCGGGGCTGATCGCCTTTATGGGGCGGGACGGGAGCGTTTATCTTCTTGGATGGACGGGAGGGTATGTATTGTTGGCGCTGCTTCTGGCCCCGTACCTGCGCAAGTTCGGAAAATTCACGGTTCCAGACTTCGTGGGAGACCGTTACTATTCACAGACCGCCCGCTTTGTGGCCGTGCTCTGTGCCATTTTTGTGTCATTCACCTATGTGGCCGGGCAGATGCGGGGAGTGGGGATTGTATTCTCCCGGTTCCTGGAGATTGAGATTATCTGGGGGGTCCTGATCGGGATGGGGATCGTATTCTTCTATGCGGTCCTCGGCGGCATGCGCGGAATTACCTATACGCAGGTTGCGCAGTACTGCGTGCTCATTTTTGCGTACTTGGTTCCGGCGATTTTTATTTCACTGCTGATGACCGGGAATGTGATTCCACAGGTGGGCTTCGGGAGCACGCTGGTTGATGGTTCGGGGGCGTACCTTCTGGATAAGCTGGATGGCTTGAGTACGGATCTCGGTTTTGCGGCGTACACAGGCGGGCAGAAGAGCATGATGGATGTCTTTGCCATTACCGCCGCGCTGATGGTGGGGACGGCGGGGCTTCCGCATGTGATTGTGCGCTTTTACACGGTCCCGCGGATGCGGGATGCGCGTACCAGTGCGGGCTGGGCACTGGTATTTATCGCACTCCTGTATACGAGCGCCCCTGCGGTGGCGGCCTTTGCCCGGACGAATTTGCTGACGACGATTGTGGACCGTCCTTATACCGAGGTGCCGGGGTGGTTCAAAAACTGGGAGCAGACGGGTCTGATTAAGTTTGAAGACAGGAATGGAGATGGCCGGATCCAGTATGTGGGGCCTGCATCAGAGCAGGAGAACGAACTCACGATTGATCGGGACATTATGGTATTGGCCAATCCGGAGATTGCCAATCTGCCGGGCTGGGTCATCGGTCTGGTTGCGGCCGGCGGACTTGCGGCCGCGCTCTCCACCGCTGCCGGCCTTCTTCTGGTTATCTCAACGGCGGTTGCCCGGGATCTTTTGAAGAAGGGGTTCATGCCGGACATTTCGGAGAAGCGGGAGCTTCTCACGGCGCGGATCACGGCAGGGGTTGCTGTCCTGATTGCCGGCTACTTCGGCATTGATCCGCCGGGCTTTGTTGCACAGGTGGTTGCGTTTGCGTTCGGTCTGGCGGCGGCCTCCTTCTTCCCGGCGATTATTCTGGGTATATTTACGCGGCGGATGAATAAGTACGGGGCGATCAGCGGAATGATCACCGGCATCGTCTTTACCGCGTGTTACATTGTCTTCTTCAAGTTTGTGCGCCCGGAACTCAACAGTGCAGACTACTGGCTGTTCGGCATTTCTCCGGAAGGGATCGGTACAATCGGGATGGTATTGAATTTCATGGTGGCCGTAACCGTTTCCAGGTTTACACCGCCGCCACCGGCATCGATCCGCACACTGGTGGATCGGATCCGGACCCCTGGAGATTAGGCCCGATTTGCGATATAACGCTGCAGGCATTAGATTAACAGGAGGCCAGCATTTTACAGCCATGACCACAAGATACCTTATCATCGCCGCGTTTTTTCTTTTTGGGTGTGTGGAGACAGACCCGGAGGCCACTTCTGAATCCCCTGTGACCGAAGATGTGCAGCAGGCCGCCGGGCCGGATTTGTGCCCGAATGTTGCGGGTTCGTGGGAACTCGTTGAGATTCGGGAGACTTCGGAGGCATTGAGCGGGGAGTTTGAGAGTGATCCCGAATATGGGGAGGCCCCCACACTGAAGATCCTGAACGAAACGCACTGGATGTTTGTCCGGCAGACGGCCGAGTCGTTTGTCCATGCACAGGGCGGCCGCTATACGCTGGATTCCCTTGGCCGTTATACGGAACATGTTGAATACAGCGCCATCCCCCAGAATGTCGGACAGTCCTTCTCCTTTGACTGCATGATAGAAGGAGATTCCCTCTGGCATCATCAGGGTGGCCAGGGAGATACACGGTACGACGAGGTCTGGCGCCGCGTCCAGTGACAGGATCAATGTTCTTATTCTCTGAACCTGACTGAATGCAGTTTGTCGTCGTTGATTATTTGGTGTTCGGGGCCTACTGCCTCCTCATCGTTTCGCTAGGTCTCTGGGTTTCCCGGAGCAGGAAAGGGCAGGTCCGGGATGCAGAAGACTATTTTCTGGCCGGCAAGTCGCTCCCGTGGTGGGCCATCGGTGCTTCCCTCATTGCGTCCAATATTTCGGCAGAACAGTTTATCGGGATGTCGGGATCCGGCTTCCGGCTGGGGCTGGCGATTGCGACCTACGAGTGGATGGCGGCGATCACCCTGCTTCTCGTTGCATGGCTGTTTATTCCGATCTATCTGAAGAAAGGCATCTACACGATGCCGCAATTCCTCGAGTCCCGCTATGATGCCCGTGTACGGACGCTTCTGGCGGTTTTCTGGCTTCTGGTGTATGTGTTTGTGAATCTCACCTCGGTGGTGTACCTCGGGGCCCTTGCTCTGGAGGGGATCATGGGGGTTGCGCTGTGGCAGGGCGTGCTTGCGCTTGCGCTTTTTGCCACCGTATACAGTGTCTACGGAGGCCTCAAAGCGGTCGCCTGGACGGATGTCGTTCAGGTATGTTTTCTGATTGGCGGGGGCCTGCTGACCACCATCCTTGCCCTGAATGCCTACAGCGGCGGGGAAGGCATATTTGCAGGGATGTCAAAGCTGCTCAGCGAAGTTCCAGACCGCTTTAATATGATTCTTGAGCAGGGGGAACTGCTCTATGTGGATGACGACGGGATCCAGCAGGATGCCTGGGAATTACTCCCCGGGATCGGGGTGCTCGTTGGCGGAATGTGGGTGGCAAACCTGTTCTACTGGGGATGTAACCAGTACATTATTCAGCGAACACTGGCGGCACCGACACTGCGGGAGGCACAGCGGGGCGTGGCGTTTGCCGGATTTTTGAAACTGCTCCTGCCCCTGATCGTGGTCATTCCCGGAATCATTGCCTATGCACTCGCCGCCCCCATTGAAACCGCAGACAAAGCCTACCCGTGGCTCCTGAATGCGTATGTGGGGCCGGGATTAAAGGGGTTGACGTTTGCCGCACTGATTGCGGCGATTGTGTCCTCGCTGGCTTCCATGATGAACAGCACGAGCACCATCTTTACGATGGATCTGTACCGCAATTATATCCGGCCCAATGCGAGTCAGCAGGATCTGGTTCGGACGGGACGCATCGTTGCGCTGGTGAGCATGACCATTGCGGCGGTTCTGGCGCCGCAACTCGCATCCCTGGATCAGGTCTTTCAGTACATCCAGGAATATACCGGGTTTGTGAGCCCGGGGGTTCTGGCGATTTTTGTTCTGGGGCTGTTCTGGAAAAAAGCAACCCCGAATGCGGCGCTGATTTCTGCGGTGCTCAGTATTCCTCTGTCGGCCTCCATGAAATGGCTGCTGCCCGGCATGCCGTTCATTGACCGGATGGGATGGGTGTTTGTGATTTCGGCGGCACTGATTGTCGGGGTCTCTCTCTTTGAAGGTAAAGGGAAGGACAGCAGCAAGGCGATCCGGCTGGGGCGCAACGTTATTCAGACCGATCCGGTATTCGCCATCCTGTCGTTTGCAATTCTTTCGATTACAGCGGCCCTGTATGTGATTTTCTGGTAATCCGGTGATGGTTGTCTCTCTCGTTGAGGAGCGGTTTTTGGGTCACCAAAATCGAAATTGTGAAGATTTTATGGATTTTTAAAGTTTTTTCACTAAATTGACGGGGCGGGCAGTTCACTCGTCCGGGAAATTCCGCCGGGTTGCGCCGTTCAGGTTCTATGAAAACCTTTTCATGCTGCAAGAACATACGTCTTGAATCGCCTCCCTTTTTATGGGAGCAGACGGGGCGAAATTATAAGCAAGTACCAGTAAGTAAATGGAGGATTTACTATGAGACTTAAACAGTTATTCGGCTTAACAGCACTTTTACTATTCACCGTGCCTGTGGCATTTGCGCAGCAGGGCAAAATTGACGGGGTGGTCACCGATGCCGCAACGGGGGAGACCATCCCCGGGGCAGGTGTGATCATTGAGGGCTTAGGTCAGGGGGCGGCCACCCAGGTGGACGGCTACTTCTTCATCAATAATGTCCGGCCGGGCACCTACACACTGGTGGTTTCCTTTCTCGGGTATGCGACGCAGCGGGTTGAGGGGGTCCGGGTTTCCACCGGACTGACCACAACCAGAGATGTCCAGCTGAGCGAGGAAGCTGTTGGGCTGGATGAGATTGTGGTCATGAGCGAGCGCCCGATTGTCCAGTTGGATGTGTCCGCAAATGTGGCCAGTCTCAACTCGGAGGCGTTTGAGGATCTCCCCGTTGCCGGCGTGAGCGAAGTGCTTGATCTGCAGGCGGGGATTGAGCCGGGGCTTCGTGTACGGGGCGGCGGATTGAACGAGATTGCCTTTGTGGTGGATGGCATGAATTTGCGGACCGGTCGTTCTCATCAGCCGTTTACGAATATCAGTTACACCTCGCTGGAGGAGGTGCAGGTGCAGACGGGCGGATTCAATGCTGAATACGGGAACGTTCGCAGCGGCATTGTGAATGTCACGACGAAGGAGCCTTCCCGGACCCGCTACACCGTGGATGCGCTGTACCGCTATCAGCCGGCACAGCCCAAGTCATTAGAGGGACTTGGAGGAACCTCTCTGGATAACTGCACTTATCCGACGACCAATGGGGACTGTGACAGCTGGTTTATCCGCCCGTTTCTGGATCCGGCGGTGGCATGGGAAGGGACCGCTAACGGTGCATGGGATCAATACACACAGAATCAATACAATGCCTTTGAAGGCTGGAATGCACTTGCGGAGCGTCTGGTAAATGACGAGAAGTTTGATGTTACGGCGCAGGATATGCAGAACTATTTTAAGCACACGCACCGCAAAGATAATGAGATTACCAAGCCGGACTATGAGGTGGATGTCACGGTTGCAGGGCCTCTGGTTCCCGGTTTTGGCCAGAAACTGGGTGATCTGCGTTTTTCCGCCTCCTATCGCGGAACGCAGACGGCCTATATCTATCCGCAGACCCGGGATGCATTTACAAACGAGACCTTCCAGGGCAAGATTGTTTCAAATGTCGCCACCGGGATGAAATTAAGTGTGCAGGGGATGAAAGGGATTGAGCGTGGAATTAATCAGGTTCAGGGGAGTGCAGATCTTCGGATGTACAACGGGGATATGCCGGCGTACCCATGGTGGGGGGCAGAAACAGAGATTGTGGATGGCATCAATCGCAGAGGGCGTGTCATTTTCTCGGACGGCGCGTTCCCGCTAGCGAACATCGACCACACGATGATCGGGGCGACCTTCACGCATACCTTGAGTGCAAGCACCTTTTATGAGGTCAATCTGCAGAATATTGCTTCCAAGTATCGCAGCGATTTTCCGAATCTTCGGGATGGTTCGTACATAGAGAATAGTCAGTTCTTCCCGGTTCCCTATACCAATAATTTTGGCCGGTTAACACTGGAGGGGGAACAGAACAGGGATGAAGTGACCTGTTTTGGCGGAGGCAGCGACCTCAATGGAGACGGAGTTCTCACGCCCTATTGTGTGGGGGAGGAACCGTTCGGGTTTCTGGGGCAGGGCGGTAACCTTTTGGGCGGATCGGAAACCACCGGCGGTCACTGGGTCAAAACCCGGGATACGTCCGATGTAAGTGTCTTTACAGGACGGTTTGATCTGACCAGTCAGGTGACCCGCGTGCTCCAGCTTAAGACGGGTGCAGAGCTCATTATCAGTGACTATGATCTCAATTATAAGAGAGTCAATCTGGCGCTGATCGGGCCGGAGCCGGAAGAGGATTTCCCGTTCTCCCGTCAACCGATCCAGGGAGCCGCCTATGCGCAGGGGAAACTGGAATTTCAGGGAATGATCGCCAATCTAGGGGTCCGGGTTGACTTCTTTGATGCAAATACATCCTGGTGGGTTGCAGAGAATCCTTATGATCAGGCATTCCGGCAGCGTGCAGACGGTCTGGATGAGATTCTGCCGAAGGAGGATCCGGATGCGCAGATCTTCATCAGTCCCCGGCTGGGAATCTCGTTCCCGATTACTGCGGAGAGTAAGCTGTACTTTAACTACGGTCATTTCCGCCAGATGCTGGATCCATTTGATGTATTCGGGGTTCAGCAGTCACGCAACGGGGGAATTGATGTTCTGGGCAATCCAGGTCACCCGATGCCGCAGACCGTAGCGTATGAACTTGGATTTGATCAGAACCTGTTTGATCAGTATCTCCTGAGGATCAGTGGATTTTACAGAGATATCCGTAATCAGCCCCGAAATGTTGGTTACAACGGCCTTGGCGGTGTTGTGAACTACACAATCAAGCAGCCGTGGAATTACGAGGATGTGCGCGGTGCGGAGATTACGCTCACCAAACTGCGCGGTGACTGGATCCGCGGGTTTGTGAATTACACCTTCCTCCAGACGAAGCGCGGTGATTTCGGGTATGGTCAGTTCAATGAGAACACCTTCCAGCAGCGCAACTATCTGCGGACCTCCACCGACTATCGCCTGAACGCTCCGCTTGCGGAGCCGTTTGCCCGCGCAAACCTGCTCTTTCTGACCCCAGGCAGTTTTGTCCCGTCGGTGTTCAACGGCGCACTGCTGGGGGATTGGAGAGTGAGCCTCCTGGGGGAATGGCGTGCGGGGAGTCAGTGGACCTGGGCCGGTGGCGGGGGAACTCCGCCGGAATTACAGCAGAATGTGCGCTGGCGCAGTTATCTGAATTTCGATCTTCGTTTCACGAAGCATATCAATACCCGCTATGGCGGTGCGCAGGTTTTCCTGGATGTGGCCAACTTGTTCAATCGCCGCCATCTCTACAGTGCGGCGGGGTTCCATCCTGACGGACGCGATTTTGACCGCTATATGTGGTCCCTGCATCTGCCGGAGGACATCTTTGATCAGTTGAACGCGGTGGACGCTTCAAAACCGTATGCAGAAAAAGAGGGGCTCCCCTATATCTGGGTGCCGGGTGATGATCGCCCTGGTGTATTTCGGCATCCAGACGTAGCCTATCAGCCGATTGAAGCATCCAAGTCGCTGAGCACTGTTTCGGATCCCAATACCACGGCATGGTATTGGGCTGCGGATACCGGGACCTACTCCCGCTGGAATGGGTCTTCGTTTGAGGAAGTACCACAGAACGAAGTGAACAAGGTACTGGAGGACAAAGCATACATTGATATGCCGAACATCCGGTTCAATACATTTCTAAATAACCGGCGGATCACATTGGGGATTCGTGTAACCTTATAGTTTGCGGCAGGGCGGCCGTCTCTCCGGGATGGCCGCCTGCTGACTGATGCAAAAAACTTGATAAAGCAAGTTCATGAAAATAACATACTACACCAAGGCGTTTTTCGCCGGCATATTGATGCTGATCTTTACGCCAACCATTGCGATGTCGCAGTTTACCGCTCAGTGGCTGGACATCGGCACATTTCACAGCACCTACACCGAGTCAGGTGCACAGGACGAGGTGAATTCTTCCGCCCCGGATGGTATGGAGTGGCCAGCCATTCTACGGAACAGCAGTCACTATCGTGCTAGAGCACTTTGGCTAGGAACGAAGAACTGGACATCTCCGGATGGACAGAATTATCCATACTTCGTGGCCCGGATCGGTCCCCGTACATCAGGTGCAGATGTAACGTATCCAGTCCAGAATCTCCTGATCAGCAGGACAGAGGATACCGTTGTGGAAGTAGATGGAGCGCTATCTTTTGACAATGTGGCCATCATCGATGAGATTGATCCATCGCTTCCAGCGGATCGGATGATTCACAACATCCACAACACCTATATCGGTGTTACCGTGGAGCGTAAAGCGTATGCTTATGTGAATCAGGATCACGATGATTCAAATGTTATTGAGTATATCTATACCAACACGGGGAATACCGATGAAGATGAGGACATTGAACTGCCGGGTCAAAATCTGAGTGAAACCTATTTCTTCCGCATTCACCGTCTTAGAGGGAATTTGCAGGGAGCCTGGGCGGTTAGTGGTGGACAGGTCTGGGGGAAGTTCAGTATGATTGACGTTGTGGGGGATGGGCACGCAGATTATCCGATCTCGTTTACGTCCCAGTATCTCTGGATTGGAATTGATCCCGAAGCACAACAGGACTATGATCGCTTTGGTGCACCGTTATTCAACCAGCGAAATGACTGGCCTCCAGGGGATACAATTGGGCGTTTAGCCGGTGCCACCTATATTGGGCGTGCTACGATTCATGCTGATAATTCCCCAACAGATCCCACCTATATCCGCTGTACGGAGGCGACGATTGCGACCTGTCAGCCATCTACCTTGGGATTCATGGATCAGGATGAAAAACTAACATCAGACGGTAGTTCACACGAAGATTATTATGAGTTAGGGATCCGGACCCGTGAAAATCCGGATCGGATTGAAGGTGGATCGGAACACATGTACCCGCATTATGCAGACCGAATAGAGCCATCGGGGATTTTCTGGGAACCCAGGAATGACTCCTCCACCGGGAAGCAGGGAGGGCACGCGTTCACTACGGCGTACGGACCTTACGACTTTGCTCCGGGCGAGAGTGTCCGAATCGTGGTGGTTGAAGGAGTTGGCGGTCTATCCATTGACGCAGCAGTGCGGATCGGTAGAGCCTATAAGCTTGGCGGACAGGACAGAGATACAGATATGATCCAATATGATGCAAATGGGGATGGAATGATTCAAACAGGAATGTTTGATTTCAGCCTCAATCAGGTGGATACGGACGGGGATGGCATGTTTGATACGTTTGGCCATGGATTGGAGGAAATGACCAAGAATCAATGGGTGGTCACCGCAAGAGATTCATTACTTCTGACGCAGCAGCGGGCGATCAATCTTTATGCGGCCAGCAACAATATGACCACCTATCCCATCCCGGAAGCTCCTCATTCTCCTACGACGTTCACGGTTACCGGGCGCCCCGACAAGGTCGAAATCGCCTGGACTCCTCCGGCGGGCGGCCCCGCTCGTGTGGGATGGAATCTGTACCGAACCTCACGGTTCGAGGACTACATCTATCAGAATTGCCTGAATCTGGATACCCGGCAGTTTATTGACGGCTCCAGTGCGTTAGATCCGGCAGATCCATCTGCAGGAAGTCAGGTGCACTGCGGCTATGATCTCATTGCAGAACTCGGTGCAGGAGCAACCTCCTATGAAGACACGGATCTGAACCGGGGGACGGATTATTACTACTATCTGCAGGCGGTTGGTGAAGCACAGTCCGTTGACCCTGATGCAATCAGGGGCACATCAAACGGTGCTCCACTTCGCAGTTCCCGGTATCTCACACAGACGTATCAGCCTGTGAACCTCAAGCGGCCTCCTTATGGGTCAACGGGGACGGTGGCAGATGCACGTATTGTCCCGAATCCTGTGAACCTTGGCGCGGACCCGACCATACGGTTTGATCAGGAAGACCGGGTGGCATTCTTCAATATCCCCGGAAATTGCACAATCAAGATCTACACCGAGATTGGAGAACTGGTCCATACGATTGAGCATACCGATGGAAGTGGAGATGAACTCTGGAACCTGACGACGAGCTCTCGTCAGCTGCTGGTCAGCGGCATTTATATTGCCGTCATAACAGACAACGATACGGGAGATGATGCAATTCAGAAATTTACGGTAATCCGGTAGATGCAGTTCGCGCCGCGTTTTGGTGAGTAAGGCGCGGCGCAACGCATCACCCAAAGAAAAAACAATGAAATGAAAAAGTATACAATCTTTTCAACAACATTGACCATCGCTGCGCTTGTTTTGAGCAGTGTGTCAATATCTTATGGACAGGCAGGTCTCACGCCGGATACGGAAGTGGAAACAGATAAGCGTGCCCAGACGGGCATGAAATTCCTTAGCGTCTCGGTGGATGCACGGGCCTCTGCAATTGGTTCGGCGATGACAGCAGAGTTGTCAGGATCGTCGGTGTCCATGTTCTATAACCCCGCCAGTATGGGCTTTATGCCCGGGCGTATGTCTGCGACAGCAGCGAGTATATCGTTCATTGCAGATATCGGATATACGCAGGCCAGTATTGCTTTCCGTCCAGGTTCATCGGCGAATTATGGCGTTGTCGGGGTCTCGATTGTATCCGTGGACTATGGTGATTTTATTCGTACCGTTCGCGCGAATAACGATGACGGATTTATTGAAAACGGCACCTACAGTCCTACTGCAATGGCGGTTGGGCTCGGGTATGCCCGGTCCTTTGGTGACCGCTTCTCGGCCGGTGCCAACATCAAACTGGCATTCCAGGATTTTGGAACCGGATTTGCGACCTCACAGAATTTTGACAGCGGAGCCATTGCGACAACGGAAGACTACAGTACCCGAACGGTTGCGTATGATTTCGGGATCGTATATGCAACCGGGTTTGAGAGCCTTGTGATCGGGATGAGTGCCCGCAACTTTGCTCAGGAGCAGATTTATGTGCGGGAACGGTTTGAACTGCCGCTCACCTTCCAGATTGGAATGTCTATGAACCTGATTGATCTGACCTCCATCAATCCTGACATGCACAGGATTCAGCTGCATGTGGATGCGCAGCGGCCGCGTGACTTTTCGGAGCATATCCGTTTCGGCATGGAATACACCTTCATGGATATGGTATCCTTACGTGGAGGGTTTGAGCAGCTGGGGGCTAGTGAGGAGCAGGGATTCAGCGCCGGTGCGGGACTCCGGTATGCATTCGGAGGCTTCAATGTCGGTGCAGATTATGCCTACACTGATTTTGGAGAACTTGGCACTGTCAATCGGGTCGGACTTCAGATCGGTCTCTAAAATTTCGGCTTGGCCGATCCTGAGCGATTTAGATTCAGGTTGCAGGCGGAGAATTGGGCAAATTCCCAGTTCTCCGCCTTCTTTATGAAAATGTGAGGGTTTGATGAACACTGCGGTTACTTGCGGGATTGTACTCCTGCTTGCAGTCTCGTTTTGGATAACTGGCTGTCAGATGTCAGGGGATACTGCGCCGGATCAGGGGTTCATCCGGTTCACCGAAGTGACGGCCGAGGCGGGGCTCGCTGGATTCCGGCATGATAACGGAGAAGATGGCGAGAAGTATTATGCGGAACAGATGGGGTCCGGAGCAGGCTTTATTGACTACGACGGAGATGGATGGCTGGACATAATACTTGCGGGGGGCGGATACTGGGATCGTGCCCCGCATTTCTGGTACAAGTCCCTGTGGATGTATCGAAATATGGGAGATGGCACGTTCATTGATGTAACCGGCGCAGCGGGATTGGAGGGGCTGGACGCATTCACGCTTGGTGTGGCCGCGGCGGATTATGATAATGATGGGGATCGGGATCTGTTGATTACCAGCCTGAATGAGAATATGCTCCTGGAAAATAAGCAGGGTGTATTTCAGGCGCGGGAAGACGCAGGACTCAGTCTGGAGGATGAATGGAGCAGTTCCGCCATGTGGATGGACGGGAATCGGGACGGCCGGCTGGATGTGTATGTGGGCAATTATGCAGACTGGACCCCGGAAACCGATAAATTCTGCCCGGAAGGTGCGATGGAGAAACTCTACTGTATTCCCGCGGATTACGAAGGCAAAGCCAGCCGTTATTACGAAGCGGCAGGGGACGGGACGTTTGTGGATCGGACCCGGGAAACGGGCGTACATCATGCACTCGGGAAAGCACTGGGAATGGCGGAATGGGATTTTAATCAGGATGGGTGGCCGGATTTTGCGGTGGCGAATGATGGTGAGGGGGATCTTCTGTTTCTAAATAACCAGGATGGCACGTTCTCGGAGCGCGGAGTGCAGAGCGGGATTGCGTTCAGCGAGCATGGGGAAGCCCGTGCGGGGATGGGCATTGATATTGGTGTGGTGGATCAGACCGGTCAACCCTCGGTTTTTGTAGGAAATTTCTCCACCGAAATGATCGGCGTATACCGGTATTTGGGCAATGGTCTGTTTGCAGATCGTGCGGCACGGTCCCAGATCGGTCAGCCAAGCCTGAACACGCTCACCTTTGGGCTTATGCTGATGGATGTGGATCTGGATACAGATTTAGATCTGCTGGTTGCGAACGGACATGTGTACCCTGACCGGCTGGTCGGGCAGGATAAAATTACGTATGAACAGCGGGCACAGCTGTTTGAGAATGACGGGACGGGCCTGTTTGCAGAAGTGCCTCCCTCAACGACCCTGCCGCTGGAGATTGAAATGGTTGCCCGCGGCGCAGCCTACGGAGATTATGATCGGGACGGGGATCTGGATATCCTCATTGTTGAAAACAATGGTCCGGCACATCTATGGCGAAATGAGGTCAGCGGGCGCAACTGGCTCCGCATCACGGTGACGGGGACGAATGGGAATCGGGATGCCTTTGGGACGCATATCCGGGTATATGCAGGCGGGCAGGTTCAGCAGCGCCGGATCCGGTCAGGCGGCAGTTACCTGTCGCAGAATGAAATCGCTGCCGCATTCGGGATGCGGGAGACGGCGGTTGTGGACAGCCTCCGTGTCAACTGGCCGGACGGACAGGTGCAGGTCTTCTATGATGTCCCTGTGAATACTGAAGTTCATCTTACACAGGGACAAGAGGACTGGAACGAACGTCCGATGCCGGGTGCCGTCAACTGATTGATGCGAAGTGCGATTACAGTATGCGTGGGGATTGCCCTGATTGCGGGGTGTTCGAGGGAGGCATCCAGGGATCCAAGTGCAGGGGAACCCCTGTTTACGGAGGTGACCCAGAGGGTTGGACTTGGAGGGGTGGCCCATAACCATGGAGGAACTGGGAATTCCTATGCACCGGAAATTGTTGGTGCGGGCGGGGCATTCTTTGACTATGATCAGGATGGCTGGCAGGATATTCTGGTGGCAACCGGAGGGGCATTTGCGGGAGAGCCGTCGCTCGGAGCACATCCGGCGCTGCGACTGTTTCGAAACCTTGGGGGAGACGGGTTTGAAGAGGTCACACAGCAGGCCGGCCTAGCCCTTCTTCGCACGTATAGTCTGGGAATGACGGTCGGAGATTATGATCATGACGGGGATGAGGATGTCTATGTGACAACGCTGGAAGAAGATCTGCTGCTGCGCAATACGGATGGTATTTTTGAAGATGTTGCACAGGCCGCACAGGTTGGACAGATCCGTGAATGGAGTACGAGTGCCATGTTCTTTGATGCAAACCGGGACGGGTTTCTGGATCTCTATGTTGGAACGTATGTTCACTGGAGTCCGGATGAGGACATTTATTGCAGTTTTAATGAGCGTAAGGTGTACTGTACTCCGGAGGTGTATGATGGTATTGCCAGCCGTTATTACGAAAATCAGGGCGATGGAACGTTTGCCGATCTGACGAAAGAGGCGGGATTTCTGTCGGGAGTGGATCCGGTTCGGGACAAAACATTAGGCGTTGCGGAACTGGATGCGAATCAGGACGGATGGCCCGATGTGTTCGCTGCCAACGATACGGAGCGGGACATGCTTTTTATGAATCAGGGCGATGGCACGTTTGTGGAGACCGGGGTCCCCAGCGGGATTGCCTATGATCAGCATGGGAAGCCGCGGGCCGGGATGGGCGTGGATATCGGGGTCGTGGATGAATCGGGCGAACCTTCCATCTTTGTGGGCAACTTCTCGGATGAGATGGTCGGCGTATACCGGCATATCGGAGGGGGGATATTTAATGACCGTGCGGCAGCATCCCGGATTGGGCAGCCCAGTCTGAAGACGCTCACCTTCGGCCTTGTTCTCTTTGATGTTGATCTAGATACCGATCTGGATGTGCTGATCGCCAATGGGCATGTTCAGACACATATTGCTCAGATTGTGGATGGGGTGTTCTTTCGGCAGCGTCCACAATTATTTTTGAATGACGGGACTGGCACCTTTGCGGAGATGCAGGCAGGCGGGCCATTGGCGGAAACCTTTGTCGGTCGCGGACTTGCAGCCGGAGATTATGATCTAGACGGCGATCTGGATGTTCTTCTGGTTGAAAACAATGGCCCCATACATCTGTGGCGGAATGAGTCCGAGGGGAAGACATGGCTTCGGGTCAGGCTTACCGGAACAAGAAGCAATCGAAATGCATACGGTGCGCAGCTCCATCTGTGGAGTGGAGGGAACATGCAGGTTCGGCGTATTCGATCGGGTTCCAGTTATTTATCCCATTCGGAATCGGCCGCTTTTTTTGGCCTCCAGGGAGTGCCGGACAGTTTATGGGTCCGCTGGCCGAATGGCCGGGAAATCTGGATAGATGATTTGCCGGTCAATACTACAATCAACCTCATTGAAGATGAGTCGTAAGATTACAATGCTCAAAATAGCGGGGATCATATTGCTCTTTCCTGTGGCAGGATGTGGTCCATCCGAATTGGAGCCAGAGAATTCCGAGGAGGAGCAGAGTTCGGCAGCGATTGTATTTGAAGATGTGACGGCGGCTGCTGGTCTGGGAGATTTTCGGCACGAGACGGGGGCTTTTGGAGAAAAGTGGTTCCCGGAGACGATGGGAGCAGGGGGCGGTTTTCTGGATTATGATGACGATGGAATCCTGGATATTCTGCTGATCTCCGGCAGTATATTTCCATCAAGGGGAGCCGCTTCATCACCCGCAATCCGCCTGTACCGCGGCAGTGGAGACGGGCAATTCACTGAGGTGACCCGGGAGACCGGACTGGCTTCTCTTCGGAGTTATGCGTTCGGGGTCAGTGTTGCAGATTATGATAATGATGGTGACTCGGATGTATTTGTAACGGCATTATTTGAGAATCTTCTATTACGCAATGAAGGGGGAGTTTTTCGGGAGGTAAGTAAAGAAGTCGGCCTGGGAGATGATCGCGAATGGAGTTCTGCCAGTGTATTTCTGGATGCGGATCAGGACGGGTTTCTGGATTTATATATCGGCAACTATGTTCACTGGACCCCTGAAGAGGATATTTACTGCACCCGTGTCGGAGACAAAAAATCCTACTGCACGCCGGAGCAGTATGAGGGGATCACCGGGCGTTTCTACCGAAACCGGGGAGACGGCACCTTTGAAGAGCAGTCCGATGATTTTGCCGGTCTGCCCGGCAAAACGCTTGCCGCGGCAAGTATGGATTATAATCAGGATGGATGGCCGGATCTGATTGTCGCGAATGATACCCAGCGGGATCTGCTCTTTGAAAACCAGGGAGATGGCACCTTCGCGGAGAAGGGCATTGCCAGCGGGATTGCGTTTGACGAAAACGGGCGTGCACGCGCAGGAATGGGAATTGATATTGGTGTCGTGGATGCGACCGGTGGAGAGACCGTGTTCATCGGCCATTTCTCCGGCGAAATGGTGGGGGTCTACCGGCATATGGGCAACGGGATTTTTACGGAGCGGGCGGCGGTTTCTCAGATTGGCAGGCCAAGCCTGCGCACATTGACCTTTGGACTTCTGCTGGCGGACTTTGATCTGGACGAAGATCTGGATCTGGTCACCGCCAACGGTCACATTACCGAAGATATTGGAGAGGTGGAAGAAGGCGTTACGTTTCGGCAGCGGTCGCAGTTGTATTTGAACAGGGGGAATGGGAAGTTTTCCGAGGCGGAATCGACCGGTGTTTTGTCCGAGTTTATGGTGGCCCGGGGGGCTGCGTGGGCCGATTACGATCAGGATGGGGACCCAGATCTGCTCATTACCGAAAATGGCGGCCCCGTACACCTCTGGCGTAATGAGACGGAGGCAGGCAATTCACTGACCGTGAAGTTGGTCGGAATCACTAGTAACCGGGATGCCATTGGGAGCCGTGTGCGGGTATATGTGAATGGAACGTGGCAGGAGCGTTATGTGCGAAGCGGTACAAGTTACCTTTCTCAGAGTCAGCGTTGGCCCCTATTTGGATTGGGGGCGGCAGATTCCGTAGATTCACTGGAAGTGCAGTGGCCAGGTGGTACGTTCACAGGCCGAACGGATGTCCCTGGCGGGACGATCACGATCAGGGAACCGAAGCTCCAGTGAGCAGTCATTAAACATGCAGGTTTGTCTAAATAAGAGGGCAGGTTCAGTTCCAGATCATTGTATTGGAGCAGCGCTGAAATTCCGGAATTTCGGCCATCGCCGCTGGCAGACGTATATGAGGGGAGGCGGGATCCTCCTGCTTTGTTTTTCGATATTGGCCGGTTGCCGTGAGCCGGTTGGGATTGCGCAGAAGCAGCGGAATAATCTCTCTCCACGGGTTGCCAGATATATGGTGGAGGCGGAAGGGGCATTCTCCAGGGGGGTATATGAAGTGGCACTGGCTTACACCGACAGCGCGGAGGTTCTCATGCCGGAACTGGCAGATCTGCATTATTTACGAGGAAAGATCTATACGCAGTTAAATCGTCTAGACATTGCGCAGGCTGCCTATGATGTGGTTCTGGAGATTGACACTGAGTATGCAGGGGTTCGATTCAATATGGGACTGAACAGTTTTCGCAGGGGAAAACTTCGAGATGCGATCAATTATTATCTGGAGGAGGAATCTGCAGTCGGTCCGACCCCGGCACTGTTTCATGAATTGGGCCGGGCCTATGCGAGGCTGGGGGTACCGGATAGTGCACAGGAGGCCTATGAACAGGTGCTAGAACTGGATCCAGAGAATACGACCACCTATATGTGGCTTGGACAGCTCTTAGAGGAAACCGGAGATCTGGAAGGTGCGCTGGAGATGTCCCTGCACGGTCTCCGGCTGCGCCCGGATGATCTGGATTACCAGTATATTGTGGGGACGCAGTACTTCCGGCTGGATTCTGCTGAGGCTGCGCTTGCTTACCTTGAGCCTGTGGCTCAAAAATGGACATGGCATCACGGGGCACAATTTAACCTCGGGCAAGTCTATATGCGGCTTGGGCGGGAAGTGGAAGCGGATGTATATTTTTCGAGGGCGGAGGAAGCGCAGCAGCTTCAGCAGCGCGTCACTGAGGCACAGAATGCGATTGACAATGATCCCAACTCGCCCGCGAACTGGATTGAACTTGCGAACCGGCTTCGTGAGTCCAAGCGGTATGATCGTGCGATTGAAGCGATCAAAAACGGGTTGACCATTCGCGTTCCCCCTGGACTGGAGTTGTACATGCAGACAAATCTCGCAACATTGTACATGGAGTGCGGGAATCCCGATGAGGCGGCCAGGAGGTTTGAGGCGATTCTTCGTGCAGATCCGGATCTAAGTGCGGCCAGGTTGAATCTAGGGATTGCATATGCCCAGGGGGGAAGGATTGAAGAGGCTCGTTCTGTCTGGCGTGAACTTCTGGAAAGAGAACCGGGGAATCTACCTGCACAGAATTATTTGGAACAGTTAGACACAATGGATCAAAATGACGACTATGCGGAAACTGACGCTGCTGACTGCCTGGATAGCACTTAGCACAACGATGGACACGCAGTCCCAGATCATTCAGGATGGAGCGTGGGTCGGGCAGATCATTCATCGGAACGGCCGGTCTATGGATGTGACCTACAATGTTCAGAATGAGCATAACGGGTTGAAGATTGTGATGGAGGTCGAAGAATATGGGCCATTCCGGTTCAAGGATATTCGGGTGACTGCCGACAGCCTCTTCTTTGTATGGGAGCCATCCTTTGAATTACCCTGCACACTGGTGCGACTCCAAGACGGGGTCTATCACGGCATGTGTGCAGATCCATGGGGAGGGTATGGAGGAGCGATCATGGCTCCACCTGGTTCGGATAGAGATGCATTAATTCTGGATCAATCCACATTCAGCGGTATGACAGATCTGGATGAGACCGGGCCGGAGCCCGAAGAATGGCGGTTAGGGGATGCGTACCCGGTGGGGAAAGCGGTAAAGGTCAATGGATTGGATGTGAATTATGTTGATGCGGGCATGGGTACCGAGGCGGTGGTGCTCATTGCAGGGCTGGGGGATAACCTCACGATCTGGGAGATGCTTCAGCAGAGTTTGGCACAGAACATCCGCACCATTGCGTATGATCGCCCCGGTTTAGGTTTATCCAAGGCATCCCAAATACCTCGTACTTTGGATCAGATGGCATCCGAACTGAGCGCACTGCTTCAGAGCATTGATGCTCCTGCACCTTATCTATTGGTAGCACATGCCGAGGGGAGTTTGATTGCACGCCGGTTTGCAGATTTGTATGGGGAGCGGGTTCGTGGACTGGTTCTTGTTGATCCTCACCACGAAAATCAGGCCCAGATATGGACGGCGTTTGATGCGAAGGCATGGAAGTCGTACTGGGGCCGATTGAAACGTTTTCAGTCCATGCTTCCGGGTGGAGTCGGCCAGGAGTTCCGGGCATATGCTCAAATCATTGAACAAGAGGCCGGACAGGAACTTGCATCTGTGCCTTCGCACCCGACTGCAGTTCTGACCGCCGGACGCGCGTCCGACACGCCGGTTTGGGTAGGGGAGTCGCAGCGGGGGCGTGAAGTCTGGACGGAGTTTCATGCCTCATGGGTGGAAAAGATGGAGGACGGCATCCATCTTTTCCTGGAATCCGGTCCAAATATTCACCAGGAACAGCCCGGCAGGGTGGAGCAGATTATTCGGGATATGTTATCCAGGAACTAGTTATGGGAATTATATCCATGAGTAACAATTCTCATGGTCTTTTTGGTGTTTCATCGCCCGTTGCCTGTCATTGCGGGCTTGCGCTCCGCAATGACAGGTCTTACATAGGCTCCACAACCCGTTCGGCACAATTCGTGCCAGGACGCCATCCCCGACGCCCGGATATTTACGGACGCATTTGTGTCCGCATTCGCTTGGTACCCGCACGCCAGACAT
>JAJEFL010000023.1:0-6090 GCA_022820435.1 Rhodothermales bacterium | reverse complement strand
AACCGGGCCGGTGACGCTCACCGTGTATGATCTGCTGGGGCAGAAGGTGCAGACCCTGCTGGATCGTGTGCAGCCTGCCGGTCGTCATAGTGTGCGGTTCAGCGGGGCAGGGCTGGCCAGTGACACCTACCTTTACATTCTACAAACTGAAAAAGAGAGAGCCGTCAAAATGATGACCCTGCTCAAGTAACCGATTCCATCACGGATGATTGGAATGGACACTTGCATGAAATGATGCGGGATCAGGAGAAATTTGTCCTTCCCGCGTTCAGTGCGGGTTTCTTCGCAATAAACGGAAGTGATGATTTCCGGCCTTGAAGCAGCATACCGGAAAATCTCTGGATTGCTTCACATGCCCAGCTTTACAGAGCGGAGGATGTAATCCACGACGGCTCCTCTGTCACTGATCCAGGCCGCTGGATGCGGAAATTTCGGGGTCCGGCATGCACTCGGACTGTATCTTCTCCACAGTCTGCTGCTCATCGGAGTCCATGGTTAGTTTCCATGTTTCCTTGAGGGCGATCCAGCGCTCAATATATTGACAGTGATAACTCTCGTTTGGCGGGAGCCACTGTGCAGGGTCACGGTCTCCTTTTGACCGGTTCGTGCCGGCCGAGACGGGGATCAGCGCTCCATCCTTACTCAAATCATTCGCATACATCACACGATCTACGTACGTCCACTCCATCCCCCCGCTGCGATGTACCTCGGCCAGTGGGATAAAATGGTCAATGTCAATCCATTTGGGATCTACAATGACCGAATCGGTATACACATCAAGCCATTCGCCCGCAACGACTTCACAACCGGCCTCATCCAGATTTACCGCAATGCGGCTGTTAGCGATTAATATCTCCTCTCTCGTGTCTTGGCAGTCACCATCTTCGTCCCACCAGGATCCGTACAGGCTTCGAGCATAGGGTACGGGAGCGGGCTTTTCCAGAGGTGCGGCGGTGTCCGGCACCTCAACACAAAACCCGGCATCAAGGAAATTTCTGAGCGTGGGAGGACTGATCCCCTGAACTTCAAGCAGGGCGTTCAGGGAACGGAACGTTCCGTTCGCATGGCGTAAGTCCAGAATAGATTGCGCTTTGACGGGGCCAATTCCCATAACCCGCTCAAGGTCCGCAGCGCTCGCTGTATTGATGTTGTCACAACTGTTGGCAGTGATCGTTGAATCGCCTGGGGAGGATTGCAACGGACCCTCGGAATGATTCCCCGTGCCGGAAGATTCGTCTATGCAAAAGCCTGCACTGCGGAAGTTCGCTACGGTAGCAGGCCCAATCCCCCTTACGCGTGCTAGTTCATCCAGAGACTGAAAGGCACCAGACCGCTTCCGATAGTCCAGAATCGCCTGCGCTTTGGCCGGACCAATGCCTTTTACACGCTCAAGATCCGAGGCATTTGCCGCATTGATGTTGGTGCAATTGCTGTCGGTTGAATTCTCGGAGGGTTCCTGTGCCTGGGAGTCGTCGGTACTGGTAGATTCCCGCGTACAGAAACCTGCCTCTCTAAAATTCTCAATCGTGGCCGGCCCAATGCCTTTTACACGCGTCAACTCGTCCAGAGATTTAAAAGCCCCGATCTGATTGCGGTAGTCCAGGATCGCCTGCGCCTTGGATGCCCCGATTCCCTTGACACGCTGAAGATCCGCGGCATTCGCTGTATTGATGCTGCTGCAGTCAGTGGGTGCTGGATCATTGGATAGGGGCTCTGATTCGGGTTCGGCGGAATGGTCAGGTCTGGTGGATTCCGGCACGCAAAAGTTTGCGATGCGGAAGTTTTCAATGGTGGCCGGCCCAATGCCTTTGACGCGCGTCAACTCGTTCAGAGACTCAAATGGACCAAACTGATTGCGATAGTTGATGATCGCCTGTGCCTTGGCCGCGCCGATGCCTCTGACGCGCTGAAGATCGCCGGCACTTGCTGTATTGATGTCGTCACAGCGGCGGATGACGACTGCCGCAGTATTGGAGGAGAACTCGGCAGACAGCACATCGGATGCTGAAAATTTGATCGGCCGGTGATCCGAATCCATTTCAGGGGCAAAGGCCGCAATTACGCCGCCTCTCAGGCAGCAGGTCAGGAAAATCAGTGCTCCAATCCACACCGTGAACCGCAGCCATTTGTTGTGATTGAAAAAAATCATCTCTTTGTTCAAGGGAAATGCCCCGGATTAAGCGGGGTTAGAGAATGGTGAGTTTGTACTAGTATACTGATTTTTTCATTTGATCCTGTCGTTTTAGTTTCTGGGGCAGGCTGTTCATGCATTGAGGCGAGGCATTTTTCTCTGGCAAAAGTGAGCGGCGGCCGCCGCTCTATGTTTTCTATTGCTCCCTGCTGCTAAAGTATCTGGAGGGAGTGTATCGGACAGATCTGCTCTGCAAGGGCCGTGATCCTCCAGGTCCCTGCCCAAACCGGTATACCGCCGGAAGTCACAGTGGCCAGACTACGGGTAAAAAGAAAACAACCAGAAGAAGCAGCAGCACAAAGAGCGGAGCCCCTGTGCGCGTGTAATCGGTCACTTTGTATCCACCGACACTCATGACCAGAAGGTTTACGGGATGGCCGAAAGGAGTCAAAAAAGCACAGGATGAGCCCACGGCAACGACCATGAGCAGCGCTTCGGCGGAGATCCCCAGATCTAGTGCCGTACTCAGTGCAATCGGTGCAACCAGAACCGCAACAGCAGAGGTGGGGATGAACTGCGCGGCCAAAGCACAAAGGAGAAACAGGCTCCCGATCAGGAACCGGGGGCCCGCCTCCGCCGCCCGTCCGATGACCTCACGCGCCAGAAGTTCGGCCGCGCCGGATTCCTCCATAGCCAGTCCAAGGGCCAGCATCCCGCCCAATAAGACAACCACCCTCCACTCAATGAGTTTGTAGACCTCATTCCCCCTTAAGCAGCCGGTAAACACCATCAGCAGCGCTCCCGCTAATGCTGCAATATACACCGGAAGGAGGTTGAGCGATGCGCACAGGATGACCCCCAGCATGATTGATCCTGCAATCGGGGCGCGGCGGGTCCGAAATACCTCACTGAGTTCACCGGTAAGCACCAGAAAGCGCGGGTCTTTCCCCAGCAGCTGGATCTTTTTTCGTTGACCATAGACCAGAAGAGCATCTCCGAACTGCAGTGGAGTCTCACTGAGATGGATATTCGAGTGGATCGTCTCCCCTCCACGCCAGATCGCCAGAATAGAGAGACCATAGGAATCCCGGAAGAAAATCTCACTCAGGGACCGGCCCACAATATTCTTTGAAGTGGGGGCAAGCGTGACCTCTGCGAACCCAATGTCTTCCGACTCCAATTCTCTCACCATAGACGGGCCATCGGTTTCGTGGTTCTCCAGAAGTTGAAGTGCCCGGAACACCGCGTAGGACTCCGGACCTCCCTGCACAATCAGGCGATCCCCCGACTGGAGCGGGTCGGATGCGCCGGGAAGGAAGATTTTCTCTGTGCCGGATGCGTCATTTCGCTGGATCTCAAGGACGCTCAATCCAAAGGCATAACCAAGACGGGTGGATGCCAGACTGCGTCCATCCAGCGCAGATCCCCGGGGAATTTCGAGATGGGTCAGGAGCCGGTAGAGGCCGTATTCTCTGGTGGCTGTGTCAAGATCCACCCACTCAATAGAGTTGAATTCGTCTGTGTAGTCCAGCTGCTCCAGTTGTTCCTGCTGCCCGAGCAGGAGTAATATGTCTCCAGCTCGGAGCCGGGTCTCCAATAGAGATACCGTATGGATCTGATCTCCGCGTTTGATTGCAAGGATATGGGCATGAAAGCGATTCCGAAAATCCAGATTCCGCACCGTGTTTCCGGCAATGGTTGAATCTGAATCAATGACCACCTGTGCAAAAGCGGCGGCGTTTTCCGTTAGCAGGTGCAGAAGGTCTTCTGAATGATTGTGGTTATCCAGTTGTCCCCATGCGCGTAAATCATCCAGACCATCGGGAGTGCCTTCAAAGATGAGAAGATCTTCACCCTGAAGCAAAAACTCCGGTTTGGGGGCCCGGAGAATATGACCATTGCGCTGGACGGCCAGCAAATCAACCCCTAACGCACGTCCAAGTTGGGTCTGCACCAAACTCCGCCCGTCAAGGGCAGAGAGTTCTGGCACCCGTAAGCAAAAAATTGCATCATTCAGGGCATAGCGGTCACGCAGATCCACCTCGGTCATGGAACGATCATTTTTGGAGCGCCGGTCGGGAAGAAAGTGACGCCCTAGGAGGATCATGTAAAGAATACCCAGAACGAGCGCCGCAATGCCCACCGGTGTGAACGAAAAGAGGCCGAAGGAACCCTGACCGGATCGCTCAATAATGGTCGATAAAAGGATGTTGGGTCCGGTTCCAATGAGCGTGGTCATCCCTCCAAGCAGTGAAGCAAAGGCAAGCGGGATGAGCAGTCTGGAAGGGCGCATCCCAAGACGGCGGGCAATGTCAAGGACGACCGGGAGCAGGAGTGCCGTGGCGGCAATGTTATTCATCACCCCCGACATCAGCCCGGCGGTGAGCATCATGACCATGGTCAGGCGCACCGGTGAGTTTCCAGCAAAACGCAGCACCTGGGCACCAAGAAGGTTGGCCACACCAGTACGATACAACCCTCCGCTGAGTACAAGCACCGCTGCAATCGTCACGACAGCAGGATTCGCAAACCCTTCAATTGCGCGTGACATCGGGATTACACCGCTGATTGCCAGTGCAAGTAAAACGATGAGCGCAACACCGTCATAGCGTATCCACTCGGTTACGAACAGGATGACTGCACTCAGGACAATCACCAGGACGATAATGATGTCGGGACTCAGCATGCCGTGAAAAGAGCGTGATTCAAAAGGTCAGTTCCCAAATCGTAAAGATGGTGTGCGCAAAGGCATGGATCATTCGTCCGATCAGGCATAGTTCTTTGTATATGACGACGAGATTGTGCATAGACGGGAGCATAGATTGATGTTCAGGAGGCAGATAAGCCGGCAGGTATGCTCGTGTAAGATTTATGGATATGCTGTGTCTAAATCCAAATCTGAATTGTGCGGAAGATTGTCCTACGAAGCAGAGTGTATACGATTATCATACCCATGCGAATATTGTGTGAAGGTCATGTCGGTCATAGGCTGATTGCGGATTTAGGGGCGGTGCGTATAGATACGTGCCGAAATTGCGTCCAGTTGAACCGGTTCTCATGTTATTCGCTCCACATAGACAAAATAGGCACCATGTTCCCTGCCGTCCGGTTGAATGAGCCAGGTCTGTATCGTGGTGGGGCCCGCGTTGAGTGCAAACTCAAAGGTTGCGAAAGTCTGATTGAGAGTAAGGGGGATTTGCGCTTCCTGCCCGCCGACTTTTATGCGTGCCGTAACCCTCTCCACAGACTTGTCCATCTGCCTCGGCAATCTGCGCAGTTCAAAGGTGTAGTTGCCGGACCGCAGCAGATCAACCGCCCAATATCCGTTGCCGGTTACACCATTTTGGACTTGCCGATGATTCCATACGGATTCAGACTGGCGGTTTACATGCCAGTCATGCGGATTCTCTGCATCCGCTCCGAGACCGATCCGCACATATTTTTCGAAGGCCGGCGTAAGATGGTGCCACCACTGTTCATATGCGGCGCGTAATTCATGGGCTATATCCGGGAACTGTTCCACAAGATTGGTTTCCTGCCCGGGATCCTCCAGGATATCATACAGCTCATTCTGGTTTACCAGTCGCCAGCGCCCGGTCATCACGGCGGACTTACGCCATTTGATCGGGTGGGGAACGCGCTGTGAGTATACAAAAAGTGTACGTTCAACGGGATCATTCCCATTCAGCATTGGCACCAGGCTTATCCCGTCCAGATCTGCCGGTAAGGACAGGTCACAGAGTTTGGTCAGCGTGGGCAATACATCAACATGGGCCGTCAGGGCATCTATTTCCCGGGAGTCCGTGCAGCCGGCACCCGGCCATCGTAAAAAGAAAGGGACGCGATGTCCCCCGTCGTATTCGGATCCTTTTCCCTGACGCATCCCCGCACTGAATCCTTCCCAGGTTCCCTCTCCCTCGCGCCGGTTCATCCATCCCTCTGCGGAACCGTTATCGGTC
>JAJEFL010000094.1:0-5016 GCA_022820435.1 Rhodothermales bacterium | reverse complement strand
TTCTAATTCCTCCTGTTCAAGTTTGCTTGGCTTGGGAATTTCACGAGTATAATGATTTGGCATGGAGTTGATTTGTTGATCCAACCCCAAGATATGAAAAATTATTTTACTGAACAACTATTTTCGTCACAGTACACTAGTTGCAAGAGCGCACAAATCTGACCATTATATCTTCGATTTGTCTGAAGGTGAATACCAGCTTACAAGGAAGATGATTTTTCGGCCAATCAACGACCCCGAAGAAAGGAGAGATGTGAATGCCCAGGATTTTCTCCTGCACAGAGGTTACCTGTATGCTGCCTCTCCCCAGGAAGAATATGTCTATGGATACGAGTTTGATCTATAGCATTCTCCGTACATATCTGGCGGCAGTACAATCATCCAGACATGTATGCACTCCGAGGGGCAATACTTGAAAGCATGCAGCCGTATTGGGAGAATATCCGAGATGTTCCTGGATTCGACGCTCACCCCCAAATGGAGATGTGCAGGGCGAGATTTCCAGGAAAATTGAACGCTACTCTCCTTCTTCTCAGGGGAGAACTTTCAATCCCCAAAGAACACACTCTGGTACTATAGGGTCCTGTGAGGAAGCAAAGACGCGGAACAGATGTCAGACCCCCAAGGGTACTGAACACCAAAAATGAAAAAACGTCCATAGAACCTGGAAATGTAGGTTTTTATAAATAGACGGCCGTCAAACCGTCGAAGTTAGGACTGGCATATCCTTGATTCGCATCCCCTGTATTTTTGATCCCCTGACTGGCGAAGACGGTCACACGGCTGCTATATTTTGGGTCCGAACCGGCTCTGGCGGACAGGATGTCCAACGAGTCATCTTGTCTGCCTCGTAACAACAGGCACTTAGCATTCAGTACGCTGCTGCGTATGACCTTATCACCTCACAAGGTCCAATAACGTGAAACAGCATACATTTCTGGCAGTTTTTTTGTTGATCAACCATCTGGTGCAAGCGCAACAGTCAGCTCCAGAGCGTATTGTAACTGTGTCCGGGCCGGTTCAGACGGCCATTGATCAGCAGATCTCCAGTTTCAATACCGGAGGACGGGCAGAAGTACTGCGGCAGTCCGATGTACTAATCTATCCGTTCGGTGTCTATCAGCCCGTTTTAACCTGTACCGTACTCCGGGCATGTATTGTCGAACTTCAGGCAGGGGAAGCACTGATCAGCCTGATTGCCGGAGATGATCAAAGGTGGCTGATTCATCATACCGCAACCGGGACGGGGGCGCAGACCGCCATTGTCTCCGTCAAGCCGATTGACCACAATATCACAACGAACCTGATTATTTCCACGGACCGCCGGGTCTACCATATCACGCTTGACAGCCCACCCTATTCCTCAAAGCGGAATGCGTATAACCCGCAGCAGCAGTACACGCGGCACATCCGATTCTACTACCCTGCCGAACATAAATTTGAACCTGTATCTGCGGGCGAACCGGCAGACCCTCCCGCTGCCCTTTCCCTGAAAAAATTAAATCATCACTACACCTGGCGGGCAGAAAAAGGATTCCCATGGGTTCCCCCGGCGGTATTTGATGATGGCGAGCGCGTTTATATACGGATCCCCGCCCATGCCTACTCGGAAAATCAGCCGCTTCTCAGCATTGGAACGCGGGGCAGCGAGCGAGTTGCGGATTATATCATTCGGGATGGATACTTCATTGTGGATGGACTTTTTGAAGAGGCGCGGCTGATTACAGGGGGGATTGCGCGTAAAGGGATCTTTCGCAGAAAACGGCACACGCAGCGTGCCCTGCATCTCTACCGGGCAAGATGATCGGAAACCTCAACGATGCCGAACAGGACCGCACCGAATTTGTAGATCCGGTTTCGGTGACACGACTCTCCAGACGGAATATTCTGGCGCTGGCCCTGAGCCTGGCCGGGGTGTTACTTGTACTCTTTTTCAGCAGCCGCCGCCAGTCCGCCAAACCCGATACCGAGTATGATCTGAATCCGGTGTCCGCTGTTGATGTGCTCACACTGGCCCCTGTGGAACCGCGCACTCCGATCCCCGGCCCGTGGCAGCCGCCTGCACCCGCACGCACGGAGCGCACGGACGAGCGGAAATCCATCTATGATCAGGCGCGTCAGTCACGTGGAATTCTGCATGTCTCCAATGCGGCGGGTCAGGACAGCACTCAACCCTCTTCCACGGCTGTGCCCGAAGAGCAGGGGCTGATACTCCTGGAGGGGAGCGTTATGACGGCTGCGCTCGAAACCGGCATTCACACCGGCCGGCCGGGCCCGGTCCGTGCACGCATTGTGCGGCCCGTCCGGGACTCCAGACGGTTGGACGAAGTGCTCATTCCAGCGGGTACACAGCTCATTGGTGCAATGGAGGGGACGCTTGCGGGAGAGGAGCCAAGAGCCCTCATTGTATGGAACCGGATGATCTTCCCGAATGGGGAGGCCAGGGACCTGCCGGGCCTCCCTGCACTGGATCAAAGCGGAGAGGGAGGATTGCAGGACAAAGTAAAGCACCACCGGATTCAGCGATTCGGCAGCGCAGCGATGCTGGCACTGGTCGGGAGTGCAGCCTCGGTCGCCACCGCCACCACGGCCGGCAGTCTGGTGGGCGGATCGCTTGCACTGGAACTGTCTCGTACTGCATCCACCCGGCTGGAGCGCGGGAAACGCCGAATGCCGACCCTGGTCCTCCGCCCGGGCTACCAGTTTCTGGTGTATGTGTCCAGAGATATGACCTTTGCGGGACCGTACGTTGAATAGGACTACACAGGAGCGACTCTACGGCTGGACCGCGCCCCGTTCGCTAGGGATCCGGGGTGCACTGACGCTTCTGGTTCTGTTTCCTCTTGTAAGCTGTCAGGTTGCGCTTACCGCCATGACACTCATCTGGGGGCCGCCCGCTGCCGCGCCTCTCTTTCCCTATGCGTCCACCCGGATCGTCCTTCTGAGTGCAGCAGCAGCGGCAGCACCCTGGCTGCTGCGGCCCTCCCTGCGTGCCCCCCTGCTTCCACTCATTGCCGTACTCTGCCTGATCAGCACTACGCCATTATTCAGTCCCCATCATGCATTTCTGGCGATGGTGTATGCTGCGGGAAGCCCCGGATTGACGGGGGCAGTCACGGGATGTCTTGGACTGGGCGGATTGATGGGAATACTGGTGGTCCGAGGAATCATGACACGGACTTCGGAGCAACTCTCTCTGGCGAAGGGCTCCACACAATGGGGGAGCGCACAGGCTTTGAAAAAACCCGTCAAAGGACTTCTCCTCGGAAAGACGGGAGCAGACTATCTGCGGTATGACGGGGATGGCCATCTGCTTACCGTCGCCGCAACACGCAGTGGAAAAGGCGTTGGAACCGTTATGCCCAACCTCCTGAATTACGAAGGCAGCATGCTGGTCACCGACCCAAAAGGAGAAAACTATTCGGTGACGGCCGCCTGGAGACGGGATGATCTGGGGCAGAACATCGTCGCGCTGGATCCCTTCAGACTCACGGAATCCTGCGATACCGAAGGGGCATCTCTGAACCCCATGGATTTTATTGATCTCAAAGGAGAGGATTATGTAGAAACCGCAATGATGCTTGCGGACATGATCATCGGCCGAGGCCATCAGGCCGAAGAGTCTCATTGGAGAATGGAAGCCAAAGGACTGCTGCTGAGCTTCATTCTTTATGTGGCGGAAACGGAAGAATTCCGGGATGAACGGCATCTGATTACCGTACGCCGCCTTCTGACGCAGGACAGTAACGCGATGGAGGATACGCTGCATGCCATGAAGGAAAGCCCTCTGCCTCAGGTCAAAGAAGGAGCCTGCCGGATTGAGCAGAAGGCGGACCGTGAGCGCAGCGGCGTGTTTTCCACTGCGCAGAGTCACACTCACTTTTTGAGCAGCCCGCGAATGCAGCATGTGCTTACGGATACAAACTGCGACCTGGAGGATCTGCGGCGAGGGAAGATGACCGGCTACATCATCCTACCCCGGGAATACCTGAGTGCCTTTGCTCCGTGGCTGCGCCTGATGATTAGCAGCTGCTACTATGCCTGCACCCATCATGCCACCAAAAAACCTCGCCCGGCGCAGCGGGTGGTCTTCCTTCTGGATGAGTTTGCCAACCTTGGATACATGCAGAACATCAAGGAGGCGGTCTCCTTAGGCGGCGGCTACGGCCTGACAATGTGGCTGATTTTGCAGGATCTTGCGCAACTCAAGCGGGAGTATCACAGTGAATGGGAGAGTTTTCTGGCCAACTGCGAAGTGATTCAGGCTTTTGCAGTACAGGATCCATTCACAAGCCAGAAGATTACCCAGCTGCTTGGAGAGATGTCTATCTGGCAGCGGAGGTTGAACAAGGGGCAGGAGGGCAGATTGGGACGGATGCGGGCAGGGTATGAGGAAGGGAGTCGGCCCCTGTTGAAGCCCGATGAACTGCGAAGACTTCATCCGGCCCGCCAACTGCTTCTGGTGCGCCCCTACCAGCCCGTGGCAGCCGATAAACTCATCTATTACAAAGATCCTTTAACCGCTTCCCGCGCACAGCCAAACCCGTTTGTCGGCTGAGGGAATGTAGCTTGCGGGGAACAGAGGGATATGCGGACTCAAATCGGTAATTTCCATGAACCGGTTCGTGGATTGTTTGTAGATGTAACGGTGATGGATGTCGTTTATCGGTTACGCAACCTTGCACGAAAATGTATAGAGTTGGTCGGAACAAGTTTGGGGGGTGTCTAGCGACAGCATAAAATGACTCGCAAAGTTCCTCCACATACGCGTCAAATCCGTTCTTGCTCAGCATTTTGTTGAAGGCCTCATAGAAGGGGTTGGACGAAGAACTGATCTCGTGAGCACACAAAAACAGTTCCCCCTATCTACACTCCATTCGCTTTCCTACAGCCATGAATCCTGACTTCGACGGTTCGGCGATGTTTCTTTTTTGAAAACCCCCGTTTCCGTGCTCTATGAGCGGATTTTTCATTTATCCCATTTGTAGTGTTCAGCGCCCTTGGATATCTGGCATA
>JAJEFL010000036.1:0-19340 GCA_022820435.1 Rhodothermales bacterium | reverse complement strand
CGGGTTTGCCCGGAAGCCGTTGCGGTTAAATTCGTGGGCGCATCCGGCGCAGAGATCGCCTGCGTCGTTGCAGAGACCTCATCGGAGGGTGCGCCGGTACCAATACGATTGATCGCAGAGACGCGGTAGTAGCGCGTCGTACCTTCGGTAAGCCCCGTATCCGTGTAGGTTGTCTTATTATTTCCGGTGTTCTCCACCAGAGGAGAATTCCCCCAATCTGCCCCATCCGCGGAGCTCTCAATCTGATACCCCGTAATGGGGACACCACCGTTATCATTGGGAACCGTCCAGGAAAGAACGATCCGGGTCGGTCCGGAAGCGGTTGCCGTTAAATTCCTGGGCGCATCCGGGGCACTGGCATCCGTCGTTGCATGGGCCACAGCGGATGGAGGGCCCGCGCCAACAGAATTAATGGCAGCGACGCGGTAATAATACGTCGTGCCTGCGTCAACCACCCCATCTATATGGGTTGTACCAGTTCCAAAAGTATTCGATACGAGTTCCCTCCAGGGCCAGGGAGCCTGGCCATCGAGAGACCTCCAAATGCGGTAGGCCGTGATGGCCGATCCACCATCGCTACCGGGAGCCGTCCATTTAAGACTGATCTGACTGCGCCCGGAAGCCGTCGCAGTTACCCCCGTTGGCGTACCCGGTGCCGTCGCAGTGGCAGACGCTGTTGCATGGGCCACATTGGAATTCAATATGCTCACGCCTCTGGAATTAAGGGCAAAGACACGGTAATAATACGTCGTGCCTGACTGAAGCCCCGTATGTGAGTAGGTCGTGGCCGTACTGCTGGTATTCCCCCCTTCCAGATTCGCCCAGTTCCCTGTTCCATCAGGAGAAACCTGAATGCGGTACCCGGTAATTGCTGCTCCACCATTTTCAGCGGGAGCCGTCCAGGAAAGATTAATCTGATTGTTGCCGGAAGCCGTCGCACTTAATTCAGTGACAGCACCTGGTGTGCCCGCGGCTGCGCTGGCTATATTGGACCAACCACTATTGCCATCGTTGTTGATGGCACGGACGCGGTAATGAATCGTCTGGCCTCGTTGACGATTCGGATGCGAGACCGATCTGGTACTCGGATCTAGATTTGAACCCAGATCGGCCCAATTGGCCCCTGCATCGGAAGACCACTGAAGTCGATACCCCGTAATCGCTGATCCGCCGTCATCGGCAGGAGGTGTCCACGAAATCTTAATTTCATCTTTGCCTCCGCGTGCTATTAGATCCCTTGGCGGATCAGGGGGGCCGGCATTAGGTCCAGTACGCGTGTAGGCGCTGCCAACTCGGACCGTATTCGCAGTGACATCCGTTCTGCCATCGCCATCCTCAAATGAATCCCTTAACGTGTCATACTCTGAAGCTCCATACCCGGCGAGTATGGCACCGGAGTCAATGACGGACAGGTCAACCTGGCTGCGCCCCACATCCAGATTCTGATGGGAATCCAGTCGCAGACTTCCAGCTCCCTGTGCCAACACTCTAGGCGAAAAAACCACCATGAGTAACAGCAGAATTCATAAATTGATTGTCCCCTCTGAAAAATGGGGGGGGGGTAAAATGCCTAGTTGAAAGTGAAAATGCTTTTTCGATCGCATGCAAAAATTTTCTATGATTACCATGAAGAACTCGCTGATATTGTTGAAAACGGGTTTAACAGTCTCTCCGTTGACGCACCTGAATCCGCCAATCAGACATATCGAATTTGGGTTTCTATTAGACATTCAAACTACATACGGACACAACACAGTGCCAAGAGTTACAGACATAATTTAGCAAAAATTAATTATTTTATCTGAATCCCGGTAACCGCGGTCAGAGTCATTTTATCAGATTTTCGTTCTTCCCTCCTGATATCAGTAAGAACGAATTTTTTTGAAGCCCTGCTTCCAACATACCTCCGAGGTCACGAATCCACACGTTCCAAAAGCCATGCAGCATAAAGAAGTCCGCTCCAGTAAGGCCGGACCAATTGCAGGCCGGCATTTTGGCAGATCTCAAGAATCCGATCTTGACCGACATACGCAATCCCGGCCTCCAGTCTTTTAAGGAGACGCTCTTTTTTCTTTCCTGTATAGCCTCGCAAATCCATATACCGCATCCAGGCAGCATAGAATAAACTGAAATAAGACTGCGATCTGTCTCCATGCAGATCAAAGAGAATGACGGTTCCTCCAGGCTTTACGCGCTTCGCAATACTCTGCATAAATGCATCCTTGGATCCATCATCCAACAAAAAATGCATTACATTAATGGCGGTTGCAGCATCAAATTGATATCCGGTATCCAGTTCGTGAGTATAGGCATGATGAAATCGCACACGCGAGGAAACCCCAAAATGGTCGGCAACCTGCCGCGAATACTCAACCATGGATTGAGCCGGATCTACACAGTCAAATTCCCATTCACCTGCCAATGGAGCGAACACTTCAATTTCTCTGCCCGTACCACATCCTACAATCAATATTCTGGCCTTTGTACCCAGACGCTCCCGGAGAAGCGCAAACGTGGCAATGAAAAGTTCATCATAGCCGGGGATTACACAACTGGCGAGTTCTTTGTACTCTTCTCCGTAATCTCCATCAAAATTAAATGCTTTGGGATCTTTCACTTATCTTCACCGTGAACTGTTCAGGTTGGGAACTAACTAATTTTTTGAAACATGGCAAACATTATCCTCTCGCCCGATTGGGCGCTGAAAGAAAGCGCATGCACTACCAAGGCTGCGTATACGAATCGTCGGAAATTTGTTCAGTCGCTCGGTCTGGGTGCAATCGGATTTGCCGCATTTGGCGGCTGCTCTGCAAAAAGCCAGAATATGGCTGGCAATGGTCCTTTAGACAAAATCCCTGAAAATGCACCACGGGACGGATTCCCTGCACCGCAGAATGAAACCTATCAGGTTCCCGAAAGGGAAATGACCGAACGGATCCTCGCTTCCTCCTATAACAATTTCTATGAGTTCATTAATCAGGGAGACCTGAAGCATGTCTGGCCGCTGGTGGATGACTATCAACCCTTCCCATGGACACTGGAAGTGCGTGGACAGGTTGAAAAGAAACAGACCTGGGACCTTACCCCGCTGATCAGATCCATGCCTCTGGAGGAGCGTGTATACCGGTTTAGATGTGTTGAGGCCTGGTCCATGACCATTCCCTGGACCGGTTTTCCACTTTCGAGTCTCATCAAAAAATGCAATCCCAAATCGTCAGCAACACATGTTAAGTTCACCTGTGTTGAACGCCCTGATCAACTGCCGGGCCAAAAAAAAGCCACCTGGTATCCCTGGCCCTATTACGAAGGATTACGGATGGATGAAGCGATGAATGAACTGGCCTTCGTTGCGGTTGGCATGTATGGGGAGCCGCTTCCGAAACAGAATGGATCACCTCTGCGCCTGGTCCTGCCCTGGAAATACGGTTATAAAGGCCCCAAAGCCGTCACTCATATTGAGTTTACGCGGAAACAGCCGGGGACGTTCTGGAATGAACTGCAACCCAGAGAATATGGGTTCCTGTCGAATGTGAATCCCAATATTCCCCACCCGCGCTGGACACAGGCCTCGGAACGATTTATGCCCAGTGAAGGCGTAGAACGGCGTATCCGTACACAGTTATTTAACGGATATGATGAATGGGTCGGAGATTTATACCCGGACGAACCCCGCTCGCCCGCCCGAGCAATCATACGGTGATAATTCTCAAGCCTGCTCACGACGAAACGACTGGTTCCAGAAATAAGCCAAAATCCCTGAGAAAAGAGCCCCGATCAGGCTAATGCCCATTTGAGAGGCCGCAATTAACCAGTGCGCAGGCATCAGACGATCAATCACAATCTCCTGTGAGGATCCCGGCCGCAGGTGCACGTGGAGAGAATCCTGCCCCTTAACACGGGACCATAACGACTGGGGAAGCGACATTTTTTGGCGCTCAATCACCTGGCCGTCCGGTAACAGGACACGAAGGTGAATGTATCCATAGGTTACATCTGCCCGGTTTGTCACATCAAATTTCTCTACCATTGCAATGGCAGACTCCCCCGTATTCCATGTCTTCCTTAACTGCATGGCGACATACCCCTGATTGACCGCCAGCCCAACGAGAACAAGTGGAACGAACCAGAAAATTCTTGCAATGACTTGAACCATAAAAATCTGATGGTTTAGGATAAGAACAGATAAGGTTTCCATGTTTCTTCAATATAGCCGACGTAGTCACGGATAAACATGACATGGCTCGGACGAAACGGCTTTCGCAGCAGCGGCATGTTTGCCTCTTCGGGAGTTCGGTCCCCTTTCCGGTTATTACAGGAAATACATGCCGCCACAAGATTGGTCCAATGATCTTTCCCGCCCCGGGATTTTGGTAGAACATGGTCAACCGTCAACGAATCACGCCGATTACAGTACTGGCACCGGTGACCGTCCCTGCGAATTACATTTTTACGTGACAGCATGATATTCCGATACGGAACGCGGACATATCCTCGGAGTCGGACAATACTTGGGCAGGGCAGTTTGATGGAGGGAGATCGCAGAAACATGTCCGGTACGCTCTCAACAAGGTCCGCCTTGTTCAAATGAACCAGCACAACCGCCCTGCGCACCGTACAGACCGTCAGGGCGCTGTAGTCGTGATTCAGTACAAGTACATGTGCACTCATCCGATCCACCGAATAGAGGGCGTAAGGCACATGCTGCAGACTTGGAAACCTTGGCTAGTGAAGATATTCGCAGTTACGTGACATCCTTAAATCTGATAAACGCCCGATTGCTCCAGAAGACCTGTTCTCAATCAAGTTGCAATATATCAACACCATCTCCTCGCTGAATGATACCGGTATTTTCAGGCACCAGATTCTCCCCGAAGTATACCCCTCCGTCTCTTTTTCGAAAACGGCTCAGAGTGCGCAGCGGCTCCTTCCCCCGTACTCCCGTCTCCTGATCCACCGTTGTAACGCTGCACCGGTCACAGGGTTTTACCACGGAAAAAACAACCTCCCCGATTCGGATTCGTTTCCACCGATCTTCCTCAAATGGACGATCTCCAGATAAAACGACATTCGGCCGGAATCGTGCCATCGGCAGAGGATTGGACAGCCGACTGTTTAACTCCTCCAGTGAAGCCTGTGTGGTGCAGAGTAAAGGGTATCCGTCAACAAATGAAACCGTCGTTCCCGGCTTTGCATACACCGGGTCTGCTGACCGTGACTTGAGATTGTGCATGTATACAAGGCGAACAGGATGCTTCAGAAATGTGCTCAGCCACCTATTTGCCTGATCCGACGCAATCCGTGCAAAAACGGAATCCCCCCATATCGTCACCTGAAGGGTCGGGGCCATCTCTCCAGGAAAATCAACGAAAACAGCCCCCTGCCCGAACGCAGTGAGCATCAGTCTCCCTGCTGGCCTCGGCAACGCCTGAATCAATGACATACGAGGGAACGTTCGCTGTGTAAGGAAACCAGCTTCCTCGTCAACGATCATCCAGCGCCGGTCGCCTGCAAGCCCCCAAGGTTCCACCTGAGCACATATCTGCGTTACGCGGTGCGTGGACTTAATCGGATAGGTATACAACTCCTCCAGAATCATGGGGATCATTTAAGTCAGTTTATGGAACTGTTCAATCTATCTCAACCAAACAAAGATGCAAAAGTACACCGAAACAAACAAAAAACCGTAACTTACAGAAACCATTGAACTTCCTTGAACATGCAGGCGATCACATCCGCTACAGATATTCGATATGAGCCGAACGAAACCCCGCCACTGCCGCTTACCATTGGCCTAGGGTTCCAGATGGCCCTCCTCAGCATTGCCGGAATCGTACTGACTCCGGCAGTCGTCATTCGCGCCGGAGGCGGGAGTGAGGAGTACTTAACCTGGGCTGTATTTGCTGCGGTCGTGGTCAGCGGAGTGTCTACCATCCTTCAGGCATTAGGAAAATTCAGGATTGGATCCGGTTATGTCCTGCTCATGGGAACCTCCGGTGCATTTATTGGAGTCTGTATCGGGGCACTCCATAAAAGCGGCCCGGCAACCATGGCAACCCTGGTGATCGCCTCTTCCCTCCTTCAGCTTCTCTTCGCCACCAAACTTTCCAAATTCAGGCGGATTCTGACTCCGACCGTATCGGGAACCGTAATTATGCTGATCGCCGTGACGGTGATGCCCATCCTGTTTGACATGATGGGAGAGGTTCCTGAGGGAGGGTCCTTATCAGGGACCGCTATGAGTGCCGCTGCTGCACTTATCGTGACCATTATGCTCGCCATCAAAGCACGGGGAATTCTGCGGCTGTGGGCTCCGATGATTGGCGTACTGGCGGGAACCATTGTCTCCGTTTTTTTTGGTCTCTATGACACCCAAACCATCCAGGATGCCGCATGGATCGGGTTTCCTACCACCGGATGGCCCGGTATGGATCTATCATTTGGACATGTGTTCTGGGCCTTTATCCCCGCTTTTATTTTTGTGACCATCATCGGGGCCATTGAGACCGTCGGCGACTCCATTGCGATCCAGCGGGTCTCCTGGCGAACCCCGCGTGCCTCGGATTTTCGAACGGTACAGGGGTCACTCATGGCCGACGGGATCGGTAATTTTCTCTCGGGAGTCTCGGGAACGATTCCCAATACCACCTACTCCAGTTCCGTCTCGGTAGTAGAACTGACAGGCGTTGCCTCCAGAGCATGCGGAGTCGCAATTGGGGGGATCTTCATTTTACTGTCCGTGAACCCCAAATTCCTCGCCGCAATTCTTGCCATCCCGGCACCCGTAGTCGGAGCCTTCGTGACCGTTCTAATCGCGATGCTCTTCGTGCTGGGAATGAAGATTGTCGTTCAGGATGGAATTAATTATCGAAGCGGACTAATCTGCGGGATCTCATTCTGGATTGGCACCGGCCTTCAAAATCGTACCATTTACCCTGAGTTTTTTGATGGACTCGCAGGCGGAACCTTCGAAAACGGAATGGTCGGAGGTGGACTCGTTGCCATCTTACTGACCATTCTGACCGAACTGACCTTCAAAGCCCGGAAACGTATCCAGACAACCCTGAACATCCAGTCACTATCCGAACTGCAGACCTTCATTCGGAAATTTTCTCAAAGCCACTCATGGTCATCCAGTTTCACGAACCGCGTTGAAGGTGCAGTGGAAGAAGCACTTCTTGTCCTGTGTGGACAAACCTCCCCGGACAAAGAAGACGGGGTACTGCAACTGATTGTCAAAGGAGAAGCGGATCGGGCAATCCTGGAATTCGTCGCGGCAGATTCGACCGAAAATCTTCAAGACCGGATTGCCCTCATGGGGTCCGATGTTTCAACCAGAAATCTGGAAAAGGATGTTTCGCTCCGAATGCTGAAGCACCTGACCACCTCGGTACGCCATGAACGTTATCACGGCACCGAAATCATCGTGCTCGAAGTGCACAAGACAACTGCAATCCCTCGCGATATTTCTGCCTAAAGGTCTTCCAGACAAAGCCGGAAATCCTACCAGCCCGTGGATAAACTCCAGAAACCAACCCGAAAAGCATTGTTCAGATTTTTCTGAGCTTTATCCACAGGCGGCTATACCTTGAGTTCCAATACCGGCTTGACCCGCTTGATGGGAGGCTGGATGGATGCCGTTCCATCTCCCGATGACTTCTTAATGTCCGCACTGATGGATGCCTGCAACTCTTCCAGTTCACTCTTGGAGCCGACGACAATATCCCGGAATTGGCGCTGCCCTGTTCCGGCCGGAATCAGATGGCCCACAATGACATTCTCCTTCAGTCCATACAGGGGATCCACTCTGGCCGAGATTGCCGCCTCGGTGAGGACCTTCGTGGTCTCCTGAAAAGATGCCGCAGAGATAAACGAATCCGTTGCAAGTGCTGCCTGCGTGATTCCCAAAAGGATCGGCTCACCAACAGCCGGCTGTGCTTCACGTACGGTAACCTCGGTCATATCACGCCGCTTCATCTCCGAATTCACCTCCCGCAACTGGCGCCGGTCTACCAAAGAACCGATACGCAACGCTGAATCTCCTGCATCGGTGACCACAAACTTGTCATACAGATCATCGTTGAGTTCCTCAAGCTGGAACCGGACAATTCCCGCCTCTTCCAGAAGAGAGGTGTCGCCGGGATCCGTTACACGGATCTTCTGCATCATCTGGCGCACAATCACCTCAATGTGCTTGTCATTGATTGCAACCCCCTGCAAGCGATAAACCTCCTGAATCTCATTCACAAGATATTCCTGCACAGCCCGCGCACCTTTGATGCGCAGAATATCTCTTGGCGAAATCTGCCCGTCCGAGAGTGCATCTCCAGCCCGAACAAAATCGTGTTCGTTCACCAGAATATGCTTCTGTAATGAAACGAGATAGGTGTGCTTATCAACCCCGTCACGGCTTGTGACGATGACCTCCTGCGCACCACGCTTCCTTCCACCAAAACTCACAACCCCGTCAATCTCACTCACCACCGCAGAATCAGTTGGCGTTCGTGCTTCAAAAAGTTCGGTTACACGAGGCAGACCACCGGTAATATCACGGGTTCTGGCCGACTGTCTTGGGATTTTTGCCAAGACTTCTCCCGCCTGTACAAAATCCCCCTCATTCACCTGTAACCGTGCCCGGACAGGTAATGGGTATTCCCTGTGACTGTCGTCATCCATAAATACCCGCAGCGCAGGAGTAAGCGAACGCTCCCGGCTCTCAATAATCACCTTTTCCTTACGCCCGATAAACTTGTCCGATTCCTCCCTTAATGTTGTGCCTTCAATGATATCCTGGAACCTGATCTTGCCGGACACCTCCGATAAAATCACACTGTTATAGGGATCCCAGCTGGCAAGGACCGCGTCCTTATCCACGACATCTCCATCGGATACAAGCACCTCCGCGCCAAACGGAATAACGGATGAAAATAACTGCCGATTTTCGTCATCCACAATACGAATCTCACCCTGTCTGGTAAGTACAACTTCGGTTGGTCCACTTGTGCTCTCAAACGAAACCGTGCGTAAATTTTCAAAAATGACCGTCCCTGAAAATTTGCTTCGAATCGCACTGTCCGCTTCAATCCGGCTGGCGGTTCCACCCACATGGAATGTACGCAGGGTTAGCTGTGTACCGGGTTCCCCGATGGATTGCGCCGCTACAATACCAACTGCCTCTCCTAACTCTACCAGCCTGCCTGTCCCCAAATTACGACCGTAACACAGGCAACAGGTGCCCTGTTTTGATTCGCAGGTGAGGACGGAGCGGATTTCCACCCGCTCAATGCTGGTTTCCGCAATATGCCTCGCTTTTTCCTCATCAATCATCTCATTCGCAAGCACAATGATTTGATCGGTAAGCGGGTCACGCACATCATGCAGAGACACACGGCCAAGAATACGATCAGCCAGCGGCTCTACGACCGTTTCATTGTCCTTCAGTGCAGTAATTGAAATCCCTCTTAATGTGCCGCAATCATACTGTGTAATGGTCACATCCTGAGCAACATCAACAAGGCGGCGTGTCAAATAACCTGCATCGGCCGTTTTGAGCGCCGTATCGGCAAGGCCCTTGCGTGCACCGTGTGTTGAGATAAAGTACTCCAGTACGGACAGGCCTTCCTTGAAATTTGACACAATCGGATTTTCAATAATCTCCCCGGCCGAGCCGACCAGACTTTTCTGCGGCTTCGCCATCAGCCCCCGCATCCCGCCCAACTGCCGGATCTGTTCTTTGGAACCGCGAGCACCCGAATCGGCCATCATGTAGATGGCATTAAATCCATCTTCATGCTCTTTCAGCGTATCAAACAGAACCTCCGATACATTATTGTTGGTCCGGGTCCAGATATCAATCACCTTATTGTAGCGTTCATTGTCAGTGATATATCCTTCCTCGTAATTATCGTAGGCCCTGGTAACCTCCGTCTCTGCCGTACTGATAAGGTCCATCTTCTTGTCAGGCACTACAATGTCTGCCAGAGAAAAGGTGAGACCGGCCGTGGTTGCACGCTCAAAGCCGGCCCGTTTGATTTCATCCAGGAAACGAGCCGTCTGCGGGAAGTTGGTCGCCGTCAGCACCTCTCCAATAATACGCCGCAGATTTTTTTTCGTCAATACATCGTTGATGTAGGGTACACCATCGGGCACCACTTCATTAAACAGCACTCGACCGACCGTGGTATCGGTCATTTCGCCCGTATTCAATCTGACCTTGATTTTGGCATGAACCTCAACGATGTCCTGATCAAAAGCCTGTCGGACCTCGGTCAAAGACGCAAACTGCATGCCTTCCCCTTTGCAACCTGAACGTGATTTGGTCAAATAGTACAAACCGAGAACCATATCCTGCGTTGGTACCGTAATGGGCCCGCCATGCGCTGGAGAGAGGATATTGTGACTGGACAGCATTAGAATCATCGCCTCCATGCATGCATCATGTCCAAGTGGAACATGAACCGCCATCTGGTCTCCGTCAAAGTCCGCATTAAAGGCCGTACAAACCAGGGGATGAAGCTGGATTGCTTTTCCCTCGGTCAGTACCGGCTGGAATGCCTGGAAGCCTAACCGGTGGAGTGTTGGTGCCCGGTTCAGCATGACCGGACGCCCCTGAATCACTTTTTCAAGAATGTCCCAGACCTCAGAAGTTCGCTTATCTACGATCTTCTTGGCACTCTTCACCGTTTTTACGATCCCCCGCTCAATCAACTTCCGTATCACAAATGGCTTAAATAACTCGACCGCCATCTCTTTGGGGATTCCGCACTGGTGCAGGTCAAGTTCAGGCCCGACTACGATCACCGAGCGTCCAGAATAGTCGACACGTTTCCCCAACAGGTTCTGGCGGAAACGTCCCTGCTTTCCCTTGAGCATATCCGAAAGACTCTTCAAGGCCCGATTCGAATCGCTCCGTACTGCATTGACCTTTCGGGAATTATCAAAGAGACTGTCTACTGCTTCCTGAAGCATCCGCTTTTCATTCCGCAGGATCACCTCTGGTGCCTTAATATCAATCAGCCGCTGTAAACGGTTATTGCGAATGATGACCCGGCGGTAAAGGTCATTCAGATCACTGGTCGCAAATCGGCCGCCTTCCAAAGGAACCAGCGGACGTAATTCCGGCGGAATAACCGGGATTACACGCAACACCATCCACTCTGGATAGTTATCCATCCGCCGGTTCGCATCCCGAAACGCCTCTACCACGCCCAGGCGTTTTATAGCTTCTGCTTTGCGCTGCTGACTGCTCTCCGTTTTGATCTGAAATCTCAATTCATGAGAGAGTTCTTCCAAGCGGAGGCGCTTCAGCATAAACTCAATCGCCTCCCCGCCAATCATCGCAATAAATTTCTCTGGATCATCATCCGATAGACGATTATTGTCGTCTCTGATCTTATACAGGGTCTCATAATAGTCTTCCTCCCTCAAAAGCTGATTATCTTCAATGCCATGTTCCGCAGCACACCCGGCCTGCACCACAACATACTCCTCAAAATAGATCACCTTTTCCAACTTCTTCGTCCGAATATTAAGCAGATGTCCAATCTTATTCGGCATCGTACGGAAGTACCAGATATGCACAATCGGGACGGACAGGGCAATATGCCCCATGCGTTCACGGCGCACAATCTTTTGTGTGACCTCCACGCCACAACGATCACAAATAATCCCCTTATAGCGGATTCGCTTGTACTTGTTACAGGGGCATTCCCAATCCTTGGCAGGACCGAAAATTCGCTCACAGAATAGCCCGTCCTTCTCGGGCTTAAAACTGCGATAGTTAATCGTCTCCGGCTTCAGAACCTCTCCATGGCTCCGATCCAGAATTGCCTCCGGGGAGGCAAGATTGATCGTGATGGATGAAAAAGTTTTACTCTGTGAGGGGGTATTCCCGTACGACATAATGCAGTCAACCTGGCTGTTTAGAGTTGAATGAGTGCGACCTTACTGGTCTAGTGATACTTCGAGACCGAGTCCCTGAAGCTCCCGAACAAGCACATTAAAACTCTCCGGGGTACCAGCGGATGGCATATTTTCACCTTTCACAATGCATTCATATGCCTTTGACCGGCCATGAACATCATCGCTCTTGTAGGTGAGCATCTCCTGTAATACGTTTGAGGCGCCATAGGCGTACATCGCCCAGACTTCCATCTCTCCCAACCGCTGTCCACCAAACTGTGCCTTACCGCCCAGAGGCTGCTGGGTGATGAGACTGTAGGGACCAATGGAACGGGCATGAATTTTATCGTCCACCAGATGGCTGAGTTTCAGCATGTAGATTTGACCAACGGTTGTTTTTTGATCAAACGGCTCCCCGGTTAGCCCATCATACAACTGCGTCCGTCCATCAACGGGTAAACCTGCCTCTTCCATATTTTCAATCAGGTCATCCATTGTCGGTCCATCAAAACTTGGCGTGGCAAACTGCTTTCCAAGTTTCGCACCGGCCCAGCCAAGAAGGGTTTCATAAATCTGCCCCAAATTCATTCTAGAGGGCACTCCAAGCGGATTGAGTACGATATCCACCGGTGTACCATCTTCAAGGAAAGGCATGTCTTCTACTGGCACAATGCGGGCAACCACCCCCTTATTGCCATGCCGCCCGGCCATCTTATCCCCGACCTGAATTTTGCGCTTCTTCGCAATATAGACTTTCGCTAACTGAACAACTCCGGGCGAAAGCTCATCTCCCATTTGGGCACGATGACGCGCACGCTTGAAATCGGCATCAATTCGGTCAAACACTTTATTGAAATTCTCAAAAAGCTTTTTCAGATTCTTGTCTGCCCCGCGTTTTCCTTTCACAGAGAAGTGCGGGTCCAACTCGTGCGGCCGGACATCCTTGAAATCGGATTGAAGAATTCTGGCACCTTCCGTTACGACAATCTCGCCGTGCTTCGACTCAAGATTGGTGACTGCCGTGCACCCCTTCGAGAATTCAAAAAATTTCTTGGCAAACTCCGTATGCAGCTTCTTGGATTCCCGCTCAAAATTATTTTCAATCTCGGCAAGCTGCTGGTGCTCACGTTTTTTGGACTCGGGATCGGAACTGCGCCGACTGAACAACTGCGTATCAATGACGACTCCGTCCATACCGGGAGGCGCCTTCAGAGAAGCATCCTTCACATCCCCCGCCTTATCCCCAAAGATTGCTCTCAATAATTTTTCCTCCGGTGTGGGATCGGTCTCCCCTTTCGGAGTAATTTTCCCGACAATAAAATCCCCCGGCTTTACCTCTGCACCGACCCGTATGATTCCACGTTCATCCAGATCCTTGGTCGCTTCCATGGATACATTGGGAATCTCACGTGTAAGTTCTTCCTGCCCGCGCTTTGTCTCCCTGACCTGCAGATCAAAGGCTTCAATATGCACAGACGTAAAGACATCCTCGGAAACGAGGCGCTCCGAGAGCACAATGGCATCTTCAAAATTGTAGCCTCGCCAGGGCATAAACGCAACCAGTACATTTTTGCCAAGTGCTAACTCTCCCTTTTCAGTCCCAAAACCATCGGTCAGCACCGTCCCCCGCTCAACCTTTTCGCCCACCTTAACAATCGGCTTTTGATTAATGCAGGTATCCTGATTCGTACGTCGGAACTTGGTCAACTTATATTCAACAACCGGCTCCTCAAATACCACCTTTCGCTCAAGGGGGGACTGGTTGTATCGAATCACGATGCGGGTCGCATCAACGTATTCAACGATGCCCGCACCTTCTGCAACCAGAGCCGCTCTTGAATCTCTGGCAACGCGCCCTTCCATGCCTGTACCAACAATGGGGGCCTCTGCACGAAGCAATGGAACCGCCTGACGCTGCATATTGGATCCCATCAATGCACGGTTGGCATCATCATGCTCCAGAAACGGGATGATGGACGCGCTCGGCGAAACAATCTGATTGGGAGAAATATCCATAAACTGAATCCGCTCCGGCCGCTCCGACGGGAATTCGCCCCGATGACGACACCGTACCAGTTCATCCAGGAAATTGCCATCCTCATCAATACGGGCATTCGCCTGTGCAATGACGGCTTCATCCTCCTCTTCGGCAGAGAGATAGGCAATCGCATCGGTTACCTTGCTGTTTTCAACCCGGCGATAGGGAGTTTCAATGAAGCCAAAATGATTGATGCGTCCATGCACGCAGAGCGAGGAAATCAATCCTATGTTCGGCCCTTCCGGGGTTTCGATGGGGCAAAGCCGTCCATAGTGGGTGTAATGTACGTCGCGGACTTCAAACCCCGCACGCTCCCGGGTCAATCCTCCCGGGCCTAACGCCGACATCCGGCGCTTATGGGTTAACTCCGCCAGTGGATTCGTCTGATCCATATACTGGCTGAGCTGGTTGGTCCCGAAAAACGTATTGATGACGCTTGAAATCGTTTTTGCATTCACCAGATCCTGCGGGGTCAGAGAATCTGCATCCCGCGCATTCATCCGCTCACGAATTGTGCGGGCCATGCGCGCCAGTCCCAGCGAAAATTGGGATGCCAGCTGTTCCCCCACCGTACGAACACGCCGGTTACTCAGGTGATCGATATCATCCAGCCCCGTCTGTTCCGAGCGGAGTTCCAGCAATTTGCGAATAATGACAACAATATCTTCCTGGGTCAATGTGACGGTTTCCGGAGAAATATTCAGCCCCAGACGCTTGTTGATACGATAGCGGCCGACCGCTCCCAGATCATAGCGTTTCTCGTTGAAAATGAGCCGATCAAGGATATTCTTCGCTGCATCCGAGTCCGGGGGTTCACTGTCCCGCAGCACCCGATACAACTCTTCCAGCGCTTCGGATTGATTGGTGGCGGGATCACGCCGGAGCGTCCTGACCAGTGTACTGGTGTCTAGTGTATCATCCTCTTCCTCCTCATGAAGCACGTAGATCAGATCCACCCTGTAATTGCGCAGGGAGAGCCAGTCATCCGCTTCCAGTACACGATCTGCCGGCAGGATGATCCGATTGATCTTCTCTTCGATGATCTCCCCGGTTGCCTGATTAATGTACTCCACCACGTCGCCGGTTTCTTTGTCAATATGCTCAACCATCTCCCCGGTTTGTTTATCGACAATTTCGATAAACTCCCCCAGGTCACGCTCCTGGGTTTCAAGATCAAAACCCGTTTCGCGCTCCTTGTATCCCACATGCTCCCCGGTTTTTTCGTCAATGATGCGAATGGGGGTAACTTTTCGTGTCACATTAAATGCCAGCACAGAGCCAATCGCTTTTTTGAAATCCTTCTTATAGCGTGAGCTCATCCCTTTTGCCAGATCGAACAGACGAATGACTTCATCGGTCTCTCCAAACCCCATCGCCCGCAGGAGGGTCGTAACAGGAAGTTTTCGTTTACGGTCAATGTACGCCCACATCACGTTCTGCACATCCGTCGAAAATTCAATCCAGGATCCACGGAACGGAATGATGCGTGCAGAAAACAACTGTGTCCCATTCGGGTGCGTTGCACGCCCGAAGAAAACACCTGGACTCCGGTGCAGCTGCGAGACAACAACGCGCTCTGCGCCATTGATCACAAAGGAACCGCGTGAAGTCATTGCAGGCAGATCTCCCAGATAGACTTCCTGCTCAACCGATTCGTCCGCCTCGTCATCATTATCGTCATCCTTGGCCGAAAGCCGCAGAACCGCTTTTAGTGGAATTGCGTAATTCAATCCCTGCGCAAGACATTCCTCAATCGAATGCTTTGAGGCACCCAGAGAGTAGTCAATAAACTCCAGGATATAGCGTCCCTTCGTATCCTCAATCGGAAAGTGATTCAGAAAAATCTGCTGTAATCCTTTCTCTTCCGAGCGCTGATCCGGAGAGAGCTTTGCCTGTACAAAGTCTTCGTACGACTCGAGTTGTATGCCCAGGAAATCCGGGTAATCCAAAACAGGGCGCGAACGGGCAAAGTTAACTCGCGCCACATACTGGCCATTCTTATTGGACATGTACGCCTAGGGTCTGGTCATAAATGGGTTTACCGCTGACATTTTGCCAGCGACGGTACTCGGGGGTTGTCTAAGTAGTGTCCTACTTGATTTCAATCTCTGCACCTGCGGCTTCGAGACGGGTTTTGATTTCGTTGGCTTCCTCTTTTGAGGCACCCTCTTTAACAGAGACCGGCACGCTGTCAACCAGTGCTTTGGCCTCTTTCAGGCCTAGTCCGGTGATTGCACGCACCTCCTTAATGACTCCGATCTTACTGCTGCCGAAGCTGTTAAGGACAACATCAAATGCGGTCTGTTCCTCCACCGCCTCTTCCTGAGCACCGGCGGCACCTGGAGCCGCCACAGCCACGGCCGCCGCCGCAGGCCTGATGCCGTACTCCGTCTCCAGGATAGAAGCCAGATCACTGGCTTCTTTGATCGTGAGGGATACCAATTCTTCTGCTAATTTGTTTAAGTCTGCCATGATTTTATGAGTTTTCCGGCGGCGGTCTCAGCCGGCAAAAGCTGCGCCGCAGATTAAGGGTTTAGGGCTGTTTAGGCCTCGTTACGATTTTGTAATGCTTCCAGAATTGCCATGAGGCTGCTCCCCTGCGATTCCAGTGCAGAAACAACATTTTGAATGGGGGAAAGCAGAAGCGTCACCACTTCGCCCAGCAGCTCCTCTTTTGATTTCAGAGAAGCCAGTACATCAATCTGATTCCCTTCATACAGGACTCCATCGACGATGGCCGCTCTGAGTTCAGGAAGATTTTGATTTGATTTTTTCCGAAACGTCTTGATCGCCCGTGCGGCAGCGCTCGGCTCTACACTGATTGCGACCGCGGTCGGGCCGGATAGATAGTCAAATGCTGCATCGTACCCGCCTGTGCTCTGCATCGCACGCTTCAACAGCGTATTTTTGACGACGCGGTACTCTACACCGGCTTCACGCAGAATTTGGCGCAGTTGACCGACTTCTTCTACATTGAGACCTTTGTAATCCGTTACGTACACCGAAGGGGTCTCCTCCAGCTTTTCGCTTAAAAGCGCAACAACTTCCTCTTTTTGAGCTCTGGTTACAGGCATCTGTTTATCGGGCAATATTTACGGCTTCCGTACATGATACTTCTACGGCGGGCCCCATACTGGTGGACAGGGTAATGGAGCGGACATAGGCCCCTTTTGCGGATGCGGGACGCAGGCGCAGCACTTCCAGAAGGAATGCGCGTGCGTTTTCCTCAATCTGAGCAGCAGAAAAGGACACCCGTCCGATCCCCGTGTGCAGGTTTCCCTGCTTATCAACACGGAAATCTATCTTTCCCGCCTTGACCGCCTTGACTGCACCGGCCACATCCGTGGTAACGGTCCCGCTTTTCGGATTGGGCATCAGCCCCCTTGGGCCAAGCACCCGCCCTAGACGGCCAATCTTGGACATAACATTGGGGGTTGCAATCACGACATCAATATCGGTCCATCCCTCCTGAATACGCTTCACATAATCATCCAGGCCTACGTGGTCTGCACCGGCCGCAGTTGCTTCTGCCTGTTTGTCCGGGCTTGCCAGAACAAGAACCCGGATTTCTTTTCCAGTCCCGTGCGGCAGCGCAACACTCCCGCGGACCATCTGATCCGCATGACGCGGATCTACGCCTAGTCGCAGGTCCATATCTACGGATTCGTCAAATTTCGCGGTCTTCATCCGCTTGAGCACATCGGTCGCTTCCTCCAGGGTGAAGGGGCCGCCCCCCGCCTCCTGGATCACCTTTGAGGCACTGTGATAACGTTTTCCTTTCTTTACCATTGAAGCACAGTTAAATTGTTTCCAGCAGATTTATTTGCTGAACATAACCACGAATTCTAAACAGGGCGTCCCGTTACAATAATCCCCATGGAACGGGCTGTTCCGGCAATCATCGCCGCCCCTTTATCCAGATCAAACGCATTCAGGTCTTCCATTTTCCTCTCTGCAATATCCCGGCAGACCTCCCAGGTCACGGTACCAACTTTATTGCGGATAGAGTCATCTGCTCCTTTATTGAGTCCAACTGCCTGCAGCAAAAGTACGGCCGCAGGCGGGCTTTTGACAATAAACGAGAAGGATTTATCAGCATAAACACTAATCACCACGGGAAGCACCAGTCCCATGCGATCCTTTGTCGCCGCATTGAACTGATTACAAAAGTCCATGATATTCAAGCCGTATTGTCCGAGTGCCGGGCCAATGGGGGGCGCTGGATTTGCCTGTCCAGCCTTGACCTGGAGTTTGATCAGGTTTACAACGGGTTTCCCTGCAGACATAATTGATTTTTGGATAAGCGCGGAAATTTAGGGTAGCCCACTCTTACGGGGGCAAAACCGTCAGGTTCCCAAATTCTGAAAATTCTTGAAAAATATTTTTATTCTTCCGGAGTGATCTGCAAATAGTCCAACTCAACCGGGGTTTTCCGGCCGAAGATGGAGACCATTACGCGAACCTTCATCTTGTCGGGATACACATCATCCACGATTCCAGAGAAATTATTGAACGGACCGTCAATCACACGGATTGCATCACCGGCGGAGTACGGCATATCCGGTTTATCGCCGGTCTCTCTGGCCTCATCAATACGGCCGAGGATCCGGTTTATATCCTCCTGCAGCAGCGGCTCTGGATGGTCACGTGTCGGCAGCCACTTGATTGCCTCCCTCTTCTGCTTGAAGATATGTTCCTTGAACACATGGACTAGCTGCCTGTCTAGTGCGGCATTCACCAACATGTAACCGGGCAGATCCGTCTTTTCGCGCGTACGCCTTTTTCCGCCGCGCATGACAAAGACATTCTGGGTGGGGATCAGGATTTCTCCGAGCTGTTCGCTTAGACCTTCACGCTCAATGGTCTCAATGATATACTCCTTCACCTTTTTCTCATGCCCGGAGAATGTCTGCAGGGCATACCACTTGAATTCGGGTTTCGGGGACCGATTCATATTCGTCTGTAAAAAGTGTTAACCTGGATAGATTACATCGAGGATTGAACTAATCACTCGATCTGCACCAAAGATGAATAATGCAAGCACAAAGCTGGCCACCAGAGTAATCACCGTGTGATTGATCAACTCCCGTCTTTGGGGCCAACTGGCCTTGCGCATCTCTGTGGCGACTTCCTCAAGATAGTTTCGTGTTTTGACAACGATTTTTTTCATTTACTCTATGGTTTGGCACGGGTGGTAGGACTTGAACCCACAACCTGCGGTTTTGGAGACCGCTGCTCTGCCAGTTGAGCTACACCCGTTTATTTTAGTCGAGAATCTTCGAAACCACCCCTGCACCGACCGTCCGGCCTCCCTCACGGATTGCGAACCGCAGCCCCTGCTCCATGGCCACCGGCTGGATCAGTTTCACCTTGAACTGGGTGTTATCGCCCGGCATCACCATCT
>JAJEFL010000029.1:0-7425 GCA_022820435.1 Rhodothermales bacterium | reverse complement strand
CAATTGAAAACAGAGGCCGGAAACTGGCCTCTGGCAGGCAAATTGACATCAATCATACAAACCGCAAAAGTGTTTGTGTGACCTCAATTACGGGATGCACACAAACGAGCATCCATGAAGCGATTCAATATGCCCATTCGGGGATTTTGACAACTTTGCCCCCTGAAACCCAAAAAATAATGGAGCATCCACGGGCGTAAAACTGCCTGAAAATTGACGCATCCTTGGTCATTGGCAACCTACCCATTATATTTAGGATAAAACAAGCCCGGACTAATTGTCTGTCCGCCAAAATAAAAACAACATCTGCCTATGGTCATCGGTTTATGGTGTGAGGCTAGCAGACCGCATGCATATCCCATTTATAATTACCTGGGAGGCCCCTTGCGTACCAGACAATTCATGCCCCTCCTGCTGGATGACGTAATTTCTGCCCGTACATTTGCAGATGTCGGCCTTAGGCCTGCACCTTGGGAGGGGGGTGCAAACCCGCATCCATGAATCTGATATCAACCCTATTGGGAATGCCGACCGACTGTACGCTTACTCTATCTGTAACTCCATGATTCCACTCCTTATTTTATTGCTTGGTATTGTCATTGTTGTAGGTCTGATTGTAGGCCTGCGGATCAATGCCTTTGTTGCGCTTATCACCGCAGCGATTGTGATCAGTATACTTTCACCTGGAGAATGGTCTATCAAGATCGCACGCGTAGCCACCTCCTTCGGCTCAACTGCAGGGAGCATTGGCATTGTCATCGCCATGGCTGCGGTCATTGGTGTAACCATGATGAGCAGTGGCGCAGCAGATCGTGTCGTACAGGCATTTATTCGTTTTCTTGGACAGGAACGCGGGAGTCCCGCACTGGCTGCCAGCGGCTTTGTGCTGTCTGTTCCCGTATTTTTTGATACGGTCTTCTATCTGCTGATTCCGCTGGCCCGCTCTATGTTTTCGCAGACCGGGCGGGATTACCTTAAATATGTGATTGCAATTGCCGCGGGCGCAGCGGCAACGCACGCCCTTGTTCCCCCTACCCCCGGCCCTCTGGTCATTGCCGAGAATCTCAGCATTGATCTGGGTGCCATGATCCTCATCGGTGCACTGGTAGCACTACCGGCAACCATCCTTGGCATCCTGTATGCAGGCTGGCTCAACCGTAAAATGCCGGTTCCCATGCGGGATGTACCAGGCGTTGAAATTAACACGGCCCAGCTTAGTCACCTTCCTGGATTAGGTGTCTCGGTCTTGCCGATTGTCCTTCCGATCCTCCTGATTGCCGGGAAAACAATTTTCCTCCCGCTCATCAATAACGATACCGTACCCGCCCGATGGATATTCGTACTTGGGGATGCAAATATGGCGCTGCTGTTAGCCGCTATCGCATCCACCGCACTCTATATCCATATGCGCCGACCTTCACGCAAAGATCTTAGCACGGTAATTGAGCAATCATTGATGAGCGGAGGCCTGATTATTCTCATTACCGCTGCAGGGGGAACGTTTGGTGCAATGCTCAAGGAAGCACAGATCGGCCCCGCAATCAGTGGACTCTTCGCGGGAAGTTCGGGGGTGTCCGGAATCGGGATGCTCATTCTGGGGTTTGGTATTGCCAGCCTGTTAAAGTTTGCTCAGGGATCGTCAACGGTCGCAATGATTACAGCCTCTGCAATGTTGGCCGCAATGCTTACCCCGGAAACCTTGAATTTTAATGTGGTTTATCTGGGTACGGCGATTGGTGGTGGATCACTGGTCGGATCCTGGATGAATGACAGCGGGTTCTGGATCTACTCCAAAATGAGCGGCCTCACCGAGGTTGAAACCCTGAAGTCATGGTCCGTACTACTGGTGATTCTTGGATTCACGGCAGGGATCATTTCACTAGTCCTATCCATTTTTCTGCCACTCGTCTAAAGCACATGAACCGGTTCAGTAAACAGGTCACCCAAAACCCCCTGCAAGGCGGTGCACGCGCTATGCTGCACGCAATTGGTCTGTCCGAAGGGGACTTAAATAAAGCACAGGTCGGGATCGCGAGCATGGGATGGGAAGGCAACCCCTGTAACATGCACTTGAACGACCTCGCCCGTCAAATCAAAAGCAGTGTTCAAACCCAGGATCTGGTCGGATTGATCTACCACACCATTGGAGTCAGTGACGGGATTTCTATGGGATCTTCCGGGATGCGCTTTTCGCTCCCATCCCGGGATATCATTGCGGAATCTATTGAGACGGTTGCTTCGGCCCAGTGGTATGACGCGGTGATTGCAGTTGCAGGCTGCGATAAAAATATGCCGGGATCCATCATGGCCCTTGCCAGACTGAACCGCCCCGGTCTGATGGTATACGGTGGCACCATCAAACCGGGATGCTGGAAAGACAGGCCAATTGATATTGTGTCCGCCTTCGAAGCGGCCGGTCAACGGGCTACGGGTGCAATCAGCGACCATGATTTTCGGGAGATTGCCCGGCACGCCTGCCCCGGAGCCGGAGCCTGTGGAGGAATGTATACGGCAAACACGATGGCATCCGCCATTGAAGCCCTGGGCATGACCCTCCCATTTGACTCTTCTTATCCCGCCGTCAGCCAGGAAAAGAAAAACGAAACCACCCAGATCGGTGCAGTTATTCATCAACTTCTCGAAAAAGATCTCAAACCCAGAGATATCCTGACCCGGGAAGCATTTGAGAATGCCCTGCGGATTGTGATCGTTCTGGGAGGTTCCACCAATGCTGCTCTGCACCTGATTGCAATGGCAAAAGCCGCTGAAGTCTCCCTGACACTGGACGACTTTCAGTTCATGAGTGATCGTACACCACTGCTGGCGGATCTCAAACCCAGCGGACGATTTGTGATGGAAGACCTCTATCATGTCGGCGGAGTACCCGCCGTCATGAAAATGCTCCTTGAAAACGATCTGCTGCATGGCGACTGCATGACCGTTACCGGTCACAGCATTCAGGAGAACCTGTCAGAGATCCCAGGACTGAAAACCGGACAAGAAGTAATTCATCCCCTCAATAACCCCATTAAGCGTACCGGCCATCTGCAGATCCTTTACGGTAATCTGGCCACCGGCGGTGCGGTTGCTAAAATTACCGGCAAGGAAGGGGAACGCTTTCATGGGATTGCATGTGTATTTGACAGTGAAGAAGAGGCAATGGAGGCCATCCTGGGCGGCAGGATTACGGCCGGTGCCGTACTGGTCATCCGCTACTGTGGCCCCAAAGGAGGCCCTGGAATGCCGGAGATGCTCCGACCGACCGGCGCAATCATGGGTGCCGGCCTGGGAACAGATGTGGCGCTCATTACCGACGGGCGTTTTTCCGGGGGTACCCACGGGTTCGTCGTCGGGCATATTACCCCGGAAGCTCAGGTCGGTGGCGCTATCGCACTGATTGAAGACGGGGATCCCATTACGATTGATGCGGCCAATCATACTCTAACACTAGGAGTCAGCGACTCCCAACTTGATCAGCGTCGTAAAAAATGGAATGCTCCTCCCCTCAAAGCACAGGCGGGAGTCCTGTTGAGGTATGCGCACACTGTCTCTTCCGCCAGCGACGGCTGTGTCACCGATGCGTTTCCAGCGACCTGACGCATTACCTACGCTCTAATATCCACCTGTTGAACCATATCCTGCGCAACATGGATATGGTTCAGATTACTTCCAGCCAAGACATCTACGCCCGACCGTACCCCCGATCTGGGTTAAGACATCCAGAATATATGAATCCCTCATTGCCCTCCCCCCAAATACTTACACACTGCCGGCGACTAGATAACCTCCGAACAGATCAGAAAACTTCCGGTGGTCAGCCTTCAACCCTTCAACTCCCATGGCGGATGTTCCGGGAGCCTTTTTTTTAGTTCACCGATCAGTTCCTCTTCATAGATGCCTTGATACTTGCGGGCAAAGAAATGATCCAGTGCTTCATCTTGAAGCCGTTTCCAGGATGATTCTTCTTCACCCGGCAGAATTGGGTAGAAACATGCATCCACACTCTTCGCTGCGCGACAGTCACTGAATGCATCCCCGATCATGAGTATGCAATCCGACGCATACTGGCTGCCTGCACAGGTGGATAACTGATAGGATTTGGAGCCCATTTCCTGGCCTGCAATCTTCTGTACATAATCCGACAGTCCATGTTCGCCCCATTCCCGCTGCAAAGCCTCCAGCGGTGTACTGGAGGCCACCATCATATCCGCCTGATCCGCCGCTTTAGAGAGCACCGCATGTACATAGGGAAATGGAGGAATTCCATGCACCATCCCGGTCACCGCCTGATTCACAGTTTCGCTCCATACCAATGTATCCATCAGCGCAGGGATTTGTTCGGCTGCTTCCGCAAGTGCAGAATTACCTAATTTTGGGTTCGTACGTATCCAGTCGTTCAATACTTCCAGACACGGAATATCCACCCTGCGACGTAAAACTTCCGGACGAGTACGTAACTGATCCATGACCCGTACCAGCGCAGGAAAGCGGTTCATACCCCGGTCAATCGAATACAGGTTCACAAACTCCCATGAATCCCGGACAAATTTACTTATTGCCTGTAAACCATAGTGACGGACCGTGACAGGACAAAAACACTCCTTATGCTTTACCTCCATCGTGTCAAAGACACAACCATCCGAATCAATTGCAATCAGAAAATCCTTACTCTTTTGCAGTGACAAAAGCGAATTACTCATTGGGCAGCATAAATCTTGCAACTATTTTTGAACGGGAATGAATTGCCGAAGATAGTTCACACTCTGCCGCAGTGCAGTGATCCGTGATTCCAGCGATCCCTCATAAGCACGATCTTCAACCTCAACACAGACGGATCCACTGTATCCTGCGTCGGTAAGGAAGGAGAAAAATTTTCCCCAGTCTACATCTCCCAATCCAGGCAGTTTGGGGGTATGGAAGGAATTGGGGACGGCCAGAATACCAACTTCATTAAGGCGATCCTGATCAAGCCGAACATCTTTGGCGTGAATATGAAAAAGCCGACCGGCAAACGTGCGGATTGGCTCAAACGCGTCCATATGCTGCCAAATCATATGTGACGGATCGTAATTGAGTCCAATGGCGTTACTGTCCAGATCTGCAAAGAGACGGTGCCAGATTGCAGGCGAGTAGGCAATATTCTTACCCGAGGGCCATTCATCATCTGTAAAGTACATCGGACAATTTTCGATTCCGATCCGAATCTTCCGGTCCTCTGCATAGGTAACAAGCGGTTTCCATACCTCTATCATCCTAGCCCAATTATCTTCAACGGAGCGGTGCCAGTCGCGGCCGATGAATGTATTTACGGTATCCAGTTCAAGCAGTGCCGCCGCATCCACCATACGCTGGATTTGAAGAATGGAAACTTTTGCCTCTTCCATGTCTGGAGATAATGGGTTCGGATAGTAGCCCAGTGCACTGATTGCAACACCGGTTTCAGAACTCAGGGTTTGAAGGATTCGTGCTTTTTCTTGATCCAGCGATTGCACATCTACATGCGTAACCCCTGCATAGCGCCGGGTGGCTTTACCTTTCGGCCAACACATCAACTCAACACAATCATAAGAAAGGTCTGAGGCAAGAGAAATGACCTCCTCAACGGATAACTCCGGCACAATTGCGCTTACAAATCCAAGTTGCATACTCTGTCTGGGTTGAATGACATCAAAGGCAATGAACGAGATTTTCATCGTTGATGTTCACGAGTCTCATCCGAGAGAACGAAAGCAGCAGAGATTCGGTATATGCCTCATCAGAATTCAGTTAAACCCGCGCAGAAGGATCTGAATGCTTGAGACATGAATCAGTCCAGAGAATCCGCATGCCAGCCAGAATGTGAACTGTAGCGCAGGATTTGGGGATGTGAATGGGAATCATACCCATGCTTTGCCCCCCTTCCTGGCTTTCGTGGAGACAAAGAACTTAAATTTTCAGTAAATTGTACATCTATTGAGGGTTTCAACGAGAAATTTGTATGCTCCCGAAAATCTTCTCCAGCAGTATATTTATCAGACTTGGCAGCAAGTTTGATTTGTTTGCAATTCATACTTTTGCTGTTCACACTCAGACATTCAAAGATAAGATGCGGTTTAATCATTCACTGGACTATTATTCTCCCCTTAAGTTGGTCAACTACCCCCCCCCATTTTTGCATTGGGGATTCCGCAGTATACACTTCCTGCTGTTATTCCTGCTGGTTTTTCCAACAGGAGTATGGGCACAGGGATATGGAAATCTGCAGTTGATTCTCCCGCAGAATCTGGTCGAGGGCCGTAATCAGATTGACCTGTCCCAGGATTTCCCCGTCAATGGAACCGCCACGATATTCAAGGAGCATGGGAATTCAGGCGACACCCCATCAGAGCATTCATTAGAGGATGACGGTAACTGGACGGATGCCCCCACGAATGCAGGGGGATCCGACGGAATTCACATGATGATCAGTCCTAATGTTGATCCTCCTGATCGGCCATCGTATTTAGAGGCATTCGGAGGACCTACCATTATCAATCTTTACTGGAGGGCTCCAGACGACAACGGTGGATCAGCGATTAAGGGATACCATGTAGAGTATTCTGCCGATGGAGTAAATAATTGGATTTCTTTGTCTTCAGAGCTTATTACAAATCTGTTTGTTACTGACTCAAGAATGGACATGGGGATTGCGTCAGGATCAACGTATTATTACCGCGTCCTTGCCGTTAATAGCGATGACGAAAGGAGCCGCTTTTCTAATATAGCCAGTGCAACAACGGGTGCACCGGGTTATGTGACCGACCTGACTGCGACGGCTACCGGGCGCAATGAGATCATTGTCGAGTGGACAACTCCCGGTAGCAGTGGTACATCGGACATTACGGGCTACCGCATTTGGAGATCCCTTGATGGCCAGGCTCCCTGGAGGGAACTTGTACCGAATACTTTAGGGACTGGTATAACCCATATAGATAGGGTAGTTGAAGCAGGCACGACGTATTATTACCGCGTCGCTGCCATTAATTCCACTGGCGTGGGTCTTCCAGCCCCCAATGTGGCCTCTGCAACGACGGATGCCAGTGCCCCGGATATGCCCAGGAATTTAACCGCAACCGCTTCCGGACCGACCCGGATCGTTCTTTCCTGGACGGTTCCCAGTGATAACGGTGGTGTCCCCATTACGGGGTATCAGATTGAGAGCTCCGCGGATGGGGCAGATTGGCCGGATGATCCTCTGGTGGCGAACACCGGAAATAATAAGACAACCTACACGGATACGGATACGGGGCTTACCGAAGGCACGACGCGCTACTACCGCGTCTCTGCGATCAATCGTATTGGTACCGGCGCACCCTCCGATGAGGTCTCTGCAACGACGCAGGCGATCTCTGCGCCGGATGCGCCCACGAATTTAACCGCAACGGCTTCCGGGCAAACCCGGATTGA